>QBZS01000011.1:0-34151 GCA_003279355.1 SAR116 cluster bacterium AG-335-N04 | reverse complement strand
TTTGAACAAAACATTGATTAACTTTAATAATCAATCTGATTTAAGAGCAATTCGAGAACAAATAGCAATTGTTTTCCAACAATATAATTTATTTCAAAATATGAATGTTTTAAAAAATGTTTCTATTGCTCCAACTAAAATTCAAAAAAGAGATCCCAAAGAAGTTAATGAACAAGCTTTATTCTTGTTAGAAAAAGTTGGTTTAAAGGATAAATTAGAATCTTACCCAGATGAACTTTCTGGAGGGCAACAACAACGTGTTGCTATAGCAAGAGCATTATGTTTGAATCCAGAAATTTTACTTTTAGACGAAATAACTTCAGCATTAGACCCTGAGTTAGTTAAAGAAGTTTTGGATTCAATAAGATTACTAGCAGCTGAAGGTATGACAATGCTAATAGTTTCTCATGAAATGAGTTTTGTTAGGGAAGTTTCGAGTAGAGTGGTTTTTATGGATGACGGATCTATTATAGAGGTGAACAATCCAAAAAATATCTTTGAAAGTCCAAAAGAAAAAAGAACATTGGATTTTGTAGGTAAAATCCTCAAAGACAAATGAGGTATTCATTTCTTGAAAACTCTGTAGATAACCATATTCATTGCTGTCCGCATATAAATAAAAGAAGCACAAATATTTTTGAAGTTGTCGAGCATGCTGAAAAAAATAAAATGTATGCCATAGGCCTTATGGACAATTTCTCTAATACGTCAGGTTATGCTTCATTAGTTAGAAAAAATTTTCCAAATCTAAACTTGAAAATTTTTGGCGGCCTAATAATGGAACCACCTGCGGGAGGAGTTAGCTATGAGAATGTAAAAATTGCACTTGAATATAGTTATTATGAAAATGATGGAGCAAAATTTATTTCATTTCCTACCCACCATACAAGACACATTGCAATTCAAGAAAAGAGAAAATCAGATTATATTAAAAATTGCTTTTATATACCAGATGAAGGACCTACAGACGAAACAAAGAAGATTCTTGAGCTTATTGCTAAAAAAAATGTTGTTTTAAACACTGGACACTTATCTCCTAAAGAAACTTTAAAACTTGTTAAGGCAGCAAAAAAATTAGGGATAGATAAAATTTTAATTCCTGCAAACAATTTTGATAGGTTAACAATTATAAAATTAAAAAAATATAATGTTTATTTTGAGTTTTCTTATTTTTTTGTATCAAAAGCAACTGAAATTCCACTTACTCACGTTGATAAGGAAAAACATAAAATCAAGGGTCTTACTTTTAAAACCCTAGAAGCGTTAATTAAAACTGCTGACCCTAAAAATGTAATTTTATCAAGCGATTGTGGAGTTTCAATTCTTCCTAAACCTCATTTGGGTTTTTATCAATTTATAAAACAGATTAGCGAGTTAGGGTTCACAATAAAAGAGATTGAATATATGATTAAGACTAACTCGAAAAGGCTCTTTAGAATTTAAAATGAAAAAAAATATTCAAAAAGAATTATTAAATTTATTAAAAGAACTTGTTAAAATAAATTCTTGTTATCCCCCAGGGAGTAGTAAAGATTTTGGTAATTTTGTAAATTCATATCTTAAAGATAGTGGGTTAAAGGTTAAATCTTTTGGTGTTGATGAAGAGAAAATAAATATTATAGCTTCAAATTATAAAGGTTTAAAAAAATCAATTGTTTTTAATTCACATATAGACACTGTTAGGCCGATTTTGAGCGAGTGGAAAAGTGACCCATATGATCTTAAAATTGAAAAAGAGTTTTCGTATGGTCTTGGTGCTGTTAATTGTAAAGGAAGTGCAGCAGTACATCTATATTTAGCAAAAAATTTTAAAAGATTGTTTCCTAATATTAGAGAAAATATAGATTTTACTTTTGTTACAGATGAAGAGAATTTAGGACCAGATGGTACAGAATATCTAAGAAGATCAAAGAAAATAAAACCACATACCCTTATTCTAGGTGCTCCAACTAATAATAATTTTGTTATAGAAGAAAGGGGTGTGTTTTGGGTAGAGGTTAATATTTTAGGTAAAACTTCTCACGCAGGTGAACCTCATAAAGGGAAAAATGCAATTGAAAAATCTGCAAAAATAATAAGTGAACTTAGTTCCAAATTTAAAAAAGAACTAATAAAATATGACGTTGGAACACATAAATCTACAATTAATATAGGGGTTGTATCTGGTGGAGAAAACGTAAATGTTGTGCCTTCTAAAACTGATATAATAATTGATAGACGAATTACACATAAAGAAGATGTAAAAAAAGCTTTTACTGAAATTAAAAACTTTATTTTAAAAATTGATAAATCTGCAAAAATTAAATTCCTTACTGGCACAAATCCATTTAAGTCAAATAAATCTAATATTTATCTAAAGGAATTATCTAATTCTAAACAAATTATTACAGGTAAAAAACCAAAATTTTTATCTTCCATTGGTGTAAGTGATGGTAGATATTTTGCAGATGATAATATTAATATTATTAATATTGGACCTGGAACAGGATCAGAAGGCCATAAATCCAATGAAAAATTGATTAATAAAGATCTTCTTGATTATTTTCTAATTTTGGAACATTTTTTACTTAAGATTTAAGTTGATATTATCTGGTTACGTAAATGTATGTAAGAATTGTGAAATTATCCTTTATGAATGACTTCTCAAAAGAAGCTGCATCAAATCTTTTATCTCAAATAGGAAAAACAAAGGGGTTTGCAGAAGGAATGCTCTTAAGGATGTCTGTAGATGTTTCTGATACACAAAGATATTCTATGACAGTTTGGCCAAACAAAAAAATTGAAGAAAAAACATGGAAATTATTTGGTGAAGAGGTTCTAAAAAAATTAAGAGACACTGGAGCAAGAGTAGAAATTTCAAAAGGAGAAGTAAATGATATTAATATTTCTAAAAATTTAGAGTTTAATAATTTTTTAATTGACTGATTTTTTAGTTTTGTTGAATGGTTTTGTTGCAACAATATATATACCAGACACTATGAAAATTAGGGCTAAAACATCTAACCATGAGAATTTAACATCTACAAAAATATAATCTACTAGTATGGCTAAAATGGGAACTGCCATGACTGATACAGATGTTACGTTAACTGAAAATTTTTGTAAAATTGTAAAATAAGCCCAATAGGTATATGCGCTTGACAAAAATATACCGTATAAAATAATAAAAAAATGTATATAATTTAAAGATCCAAAATTGTTTTGATCAAAATATAAAGCAAATGGTATGATAGGGATTATTCCAATAATTTGCTGCCAACCTGCCACAATTAATCCATCAGATTTAATACCACCATACTTTACTATCATAGTCCCTACTGCCCAGCTTAAGCCAGCAGATATGGTGATGAGAAAACCAAAAATATTTTCAAAAATATTTATTTCAATGGAAAGAAAAAAAATACCCATCATTCCTAAAACTAGAGAAAATATAATAGAAATATTAATTCTTTCATAACCAAAAATAGCTGCAAAAATTGTTGCCCATACAGGCATCGTATAAGTTAAAACAGCAGCTCTTCCTCCACCAAGCATACTTATTCCATACAACATTAATACTTGCCATAAGGTGACATTAAAAAAACTTATCAATATTAAGGGTTTCCAATCACCTTTAGGAACATTAATTGTTTTAACTTTTTTAAAACCAAGAATTAACAATAAAATAAAAGCTGGTATTCCAATAATAACTCTAAAACTTAGAGGTGGAATGACTTCCATTGCAATTTTAAATAAAGACCAAACTGAAGTCCAAACCAGAATTAAAATTATTAAAAGGACAATAGGTAAAGTCTTTTTGGAGGAAATTAATCCCATTGATTGACCAAGATTAAGAAATACTAATTTATTTTTTAGATTTTTAACATATTAATTGGATGTAGGTAATTTTTATTTAGAACAAAATCCATCATCTAGACTTTTCTATGTATATGCATTATTTTAATTAAAGTAATAACGGAGAAAAAAATGTTAGTAGTCGTTTCACCAGCGAAAAAACTTAATATGAACCCTATTAATAAGGTTAAAGAAACCAAACCAATTTTTGCTGAAAACGTTAATGAGTTGATTACTGAAGTCAGAAAATTAAGCTCAGATAATTTAAAAGATTTAATGGGAATCAGCACTCAATTAGCTGAACTAAATAAGAAAAGATTTACGGATTTTGGTAAGCAAGATAGAAAAGCTGCAGCCTTTGCCTTTGCAGGAGATACGTATAAAGGTTTAGATATAGAAAAGATGGATCAACATGACCTTGGATGGGCTCAAAAACATCTTAGAATTTTGTCTGGTTTATATGGTTTATTGCGGCCACTTGATTCAATTGAACCCTACCGTTTAGAAATGGGGAGTAAATTAAAAGGATCTCACGGTAATTCATTATATGAATATTGGGACCATAAAATTGCTAATAATCTAAATCAACACGCAAAAAAAATTGGAACAGATACTTTAGTAAATTGTGCTTCAAGTGAATATTTTAATGCGATAAATCTTAAAAATCTTTCTTTAAATATCATCACTCCTGTCTTCATGGAACGTAAAAGTGGTAAAGAAAAAATTATAAGTTTCTACGCTAAAAATGCTCGGGGAGCTATGGCTCGTTTCATAATTCAAAATCGTTTGGTAAATGAAGAAGATTTGAAAAAATTCAACTTAGATGGATATTCGTATAGTGTTAAAAAATCAAAAGAAGGCAAATTCGTTTTTCTTAGGTAATTTCTTTTAATCTAAATTTTAGTGAATTTTAAATTCATTTATTTAATAGTTAAATCAATCATATTTATTTAAAAAATATTGGATGTTAAAAAATGTCAAAAAATACAATGCCTCTACATAAGGAAGCATGGATTGAAGAATTAGCTATAAAAATTTTTAACGAAATTGGGGCATTAACCAAAGATAAAGTTGGCGTTTCTAGAGAATCTTATGGGAAAGGAGAAACCATAAGCATAAATTACATGATAGATTTAGCAAAAGAATTTGGTTTCTATATCGAAAAAGATGCTGCCGCAAATGTTTATTTATCATTAGAACAATCTATAAAAAATAATCATATACTAATTGGATCACACATAGACTCTGTTCCTCAGGGAGGTAATTTTGATGGACTTGCAGGAGTAATCGCTGGTTTCTTAATTCTAGTTTTTTTAAAAGAAAAAAAAGTCAAAGCTTCTTTGCCCGTCAAATTGTTAGTATTAAGAGGTGAAGAAAGTGCTTGGTATGGAAAAAACTGTATTGGTTCTAAAGCATTGTTTGGCTTAATATCCCAAGAAGATTTAAATTCTACTCATAGAAGCAATGGAAAAAAATTATCAAAAGCAATGTCAGAATCTGGTGTAAAATTAGATCAGATTAGAAAATGTAGAACTTTAATAAATAAAAATGAGATTGAAGCTTTTATAGAAATACATATTGAACAAGGCCCTATTCTAGTGGATAAAAATTGGCCAATTGCTATCGTTACCGGGATTCGAGGTAACTATCGTCATCACAAAATAAGATGTAAGGGAACAGCAGGACATTCTGGTACTATTCCAAGATATTTAAGAAAAGATGCTGTTTTTGCTGGTGCCGATTTGATAACTCGTATGGACGATCATTGGAATACAATAGAACAACATGGTGGTGATCTTGTTCTAACTTCAGGTATTTTTCATACAGATTTTGATAATCAGGCTATGTCTAGAATACCTGGAGAAATTTTATTTAGTTTTGAATCAAGGAGTCAAGATATTTCAACTCTGGACGCACTAGAAGGATTATTAAGATCGGAATGTAAAACAATAGAAAGAGAAAAAGGAGTTTTTTTTGAGTTTGACAATGTAATTAAATCAGATCCAGCTGAATGTAATCAAGAAATTGTAAAAAAACTTTTAGATGCGAGTGAGTCTTTAGGTTTCCCAAGGGTTTCTGTAGCAAGTGGCGCAACTCATGATGCCGCTATATTTTCAAATCAGGGTATAAAAACAGGAATGATTTTTATAAGAAATGACAAGGGATCTCATAATCCAGATGAAAGAATGGAGATAAAAGATTTTATGAAAAGTGTTTCAACATTAAATAAATTTTTAAATGATTATGACTAATATATTTTAGTGATTTATGACTCTATTTTTAAATATTCATTTAATCATTTATCTGAATACTTTATATTTTGAAAATGTTAGGTAAGTAAATGTTTCAAATGTATGAAGATTAAATACTGAATAAACATGTTTAGATAAGGAAAAAAAATGTTTTCAACTAGTTTCCCCGAAAAAAGTGTTATATCAAGGATAACTGCTAAAATGCTAATAGAAGTTGAAGCAGTTAGATTTAGTGCTAAAGACCCGTTCAAATTTACTTCAGGTTGGGCAAGTCCGGTTTATATAGATTGCCGAAAACTAATTTCTTATCCTCGAGTAAGACATACATTAATGGATTTTGCAGCTTCTGAAATTACACGTAATATTGGGTTTGAAAGTATTGACTCAATCGCTGGAGGAGAAACAGCAGGTATTCCCTTTGCTGCATGGATCGCTGACAGGATGATGCTACCTATGCAATATGTTAGAAAAAAAGCAAAAGGTTTTGGAAGAAATGCTCAAATTGAGGGTGATTTTGAAAATAACTCACATATACTTTTGGTTGAAGATTTAACTACAGATGGAAATAGTAAAATAAAGTTTTGTCAAGCACTTCGCCAAGCTGGCGCCAAAGTTGATCACACCTTCGTAGTTTTTTATTATGATATATTTCCACAAACAAGGAAAACATTAGAAGATATTGGCCTACAGATGCATTCATTAGCCACTTGGTGGGATGTTTTGAAAGTAGCTAAGGAGTTAAATTACTTTGAAAATAATGAGATTGCAGAGGTAGAAAGTTTCTTGAATGATCCAATGACATGGTCTGCTGATCATGGTGGCGCCTCATCATTATCTGGATAGATCTTTTGTAATTTATTTTAATTTCGATTCTCGCCATGCAATGTATGATGTTGACCCAATTATTAAAAATCCACCTATCCATAATGTAATCTCAGGTTCTTCTGCAAATAATGCATAACCAATAAGAACTGACCATATGAGTCTTAAAAAATCAAAAGGTAGAAGCAAAGCTAATTCCCCTTTTTCAAATGCAAAATTCATTATTGTTTGAGCTAAAGTTCCTGTTATGGCTATGAATATTAAAATTATGAATTGTCTTAAATCTATAATTTCAAAAACAGGAAACGCCATAACAAAAGTAGCTGGGATCATTCCTATTCCAAAATAAAGAGAAATGGTAATTGCACTATCAGTTTCTGTAAGTTTTTTTATGTAAATCAGACAAACAGACCATAAAAAAGAAGAAAAAATAATTAAAACGGCACCTAATTCAATTGAAATATCTGGTCGCATAACAATTAATGTTCCAATAAAACCAATGATTAAAGCGCTTGTTCTTCGCAACCTAATTTTTTCATTCATAAAAACAACAGCCAATATGGTTGTAAATATTGGCACAGTAAAACCTAATGTAGTCAATTGAGCTAGCGGAGTAGAAGAAATTCCGTAAAAAAAACATAACATAGCCACGGAATTAGTTGTAATTCGTAGAAACTGAATCTTAGGCTGTCCGGTAACGAAGACACTTTTACCTTGTTGTAAAATTATTGGTGCCAGTACAAAAATTACTAAAGCACATCGAAAAAATGCGATCTCAAAAATATGTACTTCTTTTGATAAATATTTAACAGCACTATGCATAAAGACAAAAAATAAACCTGATATAACCATTAGACTTATTGCGATTAGTGGTTTTGGGAATTTATTTAATATACGAGGGAAATGCACTGAACATCCTTCATTGTTAAACTAAGATGTATTTATGTATTTTTTTTAAAATAAGGTTCAAATAATAGTATAAATAAAACTTCAACATAAAAAACTTGTTGCGGATCCAATTATGTAATCTAATTAATTAATTAATTTAAAGGTAAGCAAAGATCAATATAGTAAAGCTAAAGAAATGTACCTAATGTATATGTAAAATACATTACATAACTGTACAAAAAGATTAGATTTATTTTAAAAAGGTTGATTTTGAAGAAAAGAGAACAAATAGAATCAGAGTTACGAACTATAATTAAAGGTTCAAAAAAAAATGTTTTTGTTAAACTTTCATTATCAGAACTAATAAAAAATTCTAGAAGAATGTATGTAATCTTTGAGAATTACAAGTCTGGTGAAAAATTTAAAATTAATAACAATGATGAAAATATTCTTTTACTTAATAAAATCGAATCAGATTTTCAAAAACTTAATTCAAAACTAACTAAGATACCAACACCTATAAAAGATTTACTAGATAGGAAATGGGAGCAAGAACCAAACTCTAAAGAGAGTACCGATGGTTCTACTGTACTTATCCTAAAAAAGCTTTCTTATTTACAAAAGGATTTTAAAAATTTAGTAAATGTATTAGTGACAGACACTAACAATGGAACGATTAATAATATTGATCCTATTCCGATAGCAATTGTACATAGTGCTATGACCATTTGGGTGGAAGTTTTAAAGAATAAATATAATTTAAAAAACAAAAAAATATTGAGTAAAAATCTTTTAATTTACTTAGAAAGAGTTTTAGAGGCATTTGGTTATGATGCTGATATTAAAAAAAGTTATTATAATTGGCACGAATTAAAAAATATGTCTTAGTATTATAAATAAAATATAACCTGGAGATTAAATTAAATGGGATCATTTCTAAGTAAATCTGAAACTTCCGACTTCCATAATAATGGTTATGTTATAGTTAAAAATTTTTTTAATGAAAAAGAAACGGAACTTTTACAGAATGCCTCAAGACAGGATCCAGCCATAAGGGATCATTTATATGATAGAAAAGATTCTGAAGGTTTAACAACAAAAATGATGGCATGGAACCATCCTGACGATAGTATTTATGGCGTCACGGCAAGATCAGAAAAAATTGTTGATACAATGGAAAGTTTACTTGGAGGTGAAGTTTATCACTATCACTCCAAAATTACGGCTAAAGAACCTTATGAAGGAGGTGCTTGGGAGTGGCATCAAGATTATGGTTACTGGTATAATAATGGATGTTTATTTCCACTCATGGCAACTGTAATGATTGCATTGGATAAATGCACTAAAGAAAATGGATGTTTACAGGTTTTATCAGGTTCAAACAACTTAGGTAGAATTGATCATGCGTTGCTTGAAAGTGGACAAGTAGGAGTGGATCTCAAAAGAGTTGAGGAGGCAAAAAAACATCTAGAGTTAGTTTATTGTGAAATGGACCCAGGCGATGTTTTGTTCTTTCATTGTAATACTCTCCATAGGTCAGATAAAAATAATTCTCCTGATAGACGTTGGACGCTTTTATGTTGTTATAATGCAGCAAGAAATAATCCCTTTGTAGATCATCATCATCCAAAATATACTCCTCTAAAAAAATTAACGAATGATGAAATCATAAAAGCAGGAGACAAGTTTTTAGATGTTAAAGATGTTGACACTTTCTTAAAGAGACCAACGGCACCACCTGAACTTTCAAAAAAAGGTGGCAAGTTATTTAATGCTTAAAGCGATTTGTTCAACTCCTTTTGAAGGTATAGTGACAAGTCTTTATCATTCAAATTAGGTAAGAATTGATTTTTTAAATATTTCAAAACTTTGAATTGCATTGGTTTGTCTAAACTTTTCTTAATTTCATAAAGATATAAACTTTGCTTTATAGTTTGATGAACGCGAGACGCTAACTGGAATGCCTTTGAGTTTTGCCCTTCAAATTTGGTCATTATGACATCACAATTTGAATCATTTATTAATCTCCCAAGCATAGGTTTCCAATCATCCTCTTGGATAGGCAAGCCTTTTCTTCTTGACCAAGCCACTCCTCCAGCAGGGAAAATAGCTACAACACCCCCATTTTTTAACATTTTAATAGCTGTTTGCCTTGTCACAACATTATTTCTCATTGCATCTTTTCTATTACTAAAATCAATAGGAAGAATATTATCTGCAAGTATAGGTTCTTGTCGTAAAACTCCATGAGCAATGACTTTAAAATTTTCATCTAAGGTTGAAGCAAACCATGACAAAAAAACTCCATCTGCAACTCCAAAAGGATGATTTGCAACTATAATTAATCCTCTTGATTTCGCTCTTTTTGGAATAGGATCTAATTTAGGTGTTTGAATACCCATAGAGTTTAATGCATGTTTCCAGAGATCTGTTCCTTGTTTGTCTTGGCATAATGAAATAAAATCTTTATATCTTTTTTCAAGCGAAATCCTAGCCGACAAAAGTTCTACGGTATGAATTAAAAATCTATGATGGATAGGTAACCATGATTCAGCATATGTTATTTTTACATTTGATTTAAACATATTTCGCACTTCATAATTAATTAATCATGATTCTATAATATTATAAATTCAATTTTCAATATTTTTTTCAAAGCAAGATCAAAAACTTTTTAACTACTAATTTGGCAATACAGGCCTAATTTCAGGAAAAAAATTTTCTAACTCATATCCTACATTTAACAAAATATCTTCCCTATATTTTCTTGTAATTAATTGAACTCCCAGTGGGATATTGGAAGTGGTTTTATTTGTTGAAAATGTTAAACCTGGAAGTCCTAAATATGGAGGTGCAATTTGAGGAAGCATTGAATCAAAAACTAAATCAAAAGATTCAGCTGATTCTAGGTCTTTTAGATCTGGAAAAGGTAAGTCTCCAGTTACAGGACACAAAATCAAAGGGTAATTATCAAAGAAATTATTCCAGTCTCTACTTATTCTTGCTCTGTTTTGAAGGGCATCCATAAAGTTTTCTAAGCTAGTGTCCGGACATCTTCTGGACATTTGTTCATAAATAAAATTCGCATCAGGATCATTTTCTTTTTCTATTGCTTCTCCACCGGTTCTTCTAAATTCCCCAAGCCATAAAGTAGCTTGAAATTTAGCTGCTTCTTGAAAATCTGGAGCATCCGGTTCTTCAATTATCCAACCAATATCCTCTAGATGTTTTGCAACGTTTTTTAATTCATCTTTTATTATTGGATCAATTTTTAATCCTTTAATTTCTGTTATTAAGGCTAATTTTTTTTGTGGTGCTTCAAATGTAAATGGTATAGGAGCCCACCATGGATCGTCATAATCCTCAATACTCATAGCTTTTAAACCGAGTTCAAGATCTTTGATTGATCTAGCAAGCGGGCCAGATACAGCCATTATTTGTCCACCAATATGTCTGTCTGGGGTAGTATAATTTATCATCGGGATACGACCTAAACTAGGTCTCAAACCATGTATACCACAAGCATAAGCAGGGTAACGAATTGACCCAGCAATATCAGTGCCGTGGCCAATAGCCCCCATTCCTGAAGCTGTGGCAGCTGCGGCTCCGCCTGAAGAACCACCTGGTGTTATATTCTTGTTATGTGGGTTAAGGGTATGTCCATGTAAGCTATTTCTAGTGAACCAGTGTATACTAAATGCCGGTGTGTTTGTTTTACCTACAATAAGAGCGTCAGATTTTTTTAGATTATTAACAACAGGGCTATCTTTTTTTGCAATGAGATCTTTTTGTATCCTTAAACCATTTGTGCTTGCGTAACCTATTTGATCTGTATTTACTTTGACAGTAATAGGTACACATGCAAGTTGTCCCAAGTTTTCTTTGTTATTTAATTTTTTATCTAATGAAAGAGCTTTATTTTTAGCCTCATTAAAAGTATCTATAACTATTGCATTAATTTTGGGGTTTGTATTTTCAATATGCTTTATTGTATCGTTACAAATCTCAACTGCGGAAATTTCTTTTTTTTTGAATAACTCTGTTATTTTAAATGCTGGTAGTTTCCAAATATCATTCATTATATGATGCCAGCAATAATGTTACGATTAAAAAAATAATAAATCATAAATCTATCCTAGAACAAAAGTGATAAAATAACTTTATTTTTTTTAAGTATTAGTAATAATAGTTTATGGGAGATAAATTGAGTTCATCTATTATGGTGATAACACCAAACATCTCAGAGCTTGCATGGTGCATAAACTTACAAAGCTAGAAACTGCTAAAAATAAATTAATAAAATTGATTAGTTCTAAAAATTGTAAAACTAAAGTATCGGTTAATGAAGCTACTCAAAGAATAAATTATAATCTAATCAAAAGTACAATAAATCTTCCAGAAACACTTAATTCTGCTGTTGATGGTTATGGTATATTACATAAAAGTTTAATAAAAAACCCTAAAACTGAATTTGAAGTAGTGGGGGTAGCAAAGGCGGGTTTTCCTTTCAATAATAAAATTAAAATCAATCAGGCTATTGAAATTTATACAGGATCTATCTTACCCAAAGGTGTTGATACTGTGGTTATGCAGGAGAATTGTAAAAGAAAAGGTTCAAAAGTTATAATAAAAGAAGATATAAAGGTAAAACAAAATGTTAGGCCTATTGGCGAAAATCTCAAAAAAGGCGAATTAATTGTTAAAAAAGGTGAAATTTTAAATTCATCCAACATTGGCCAGTTGTCTGCATCAGGCATTAATAAAATTGAGGTATATGATAAAATTAAAATTTCAATTATATCAACAGGGAATGAGTTGATAGACTCTAGGTATAGTAAGATTATTAATGGCCAAATTTATGATTCAAATAGACCAATGCTTAAATCTTTATTTCAAACAAATAATACTGAAATTATAGATATGGGTATTGTGAAAGATAATAGATCAGATTTAGCATCTAAATATCTAGACTGTCTTTCTAAAAGTGACGTAGTTATATCTACAGGTGGTGCCTCTGAAGGTGTTGAAGATCATACCCAAAATGCATTGAGAGATATTGGAGCTGAAAGTTTAGTTTGGCAATTAGCCATGAAACCAGGCAAACCAATGGGTATTGGGATGATTCAAAAAAAACTAATATTTTGTCTTCCTGGAAATCCTGTTGCTGCATTTGTATGCTCTAAATTATTAATCAACCCTATCATAAATAAACTAGCTGGTGGAATTAACTTAAATCCAGTTTTTTTCAAATTACCGTCCGGATTTGAACATAAAAAAAAAATAGGCAGAACAGAATTTTTAAGAGCTAAAATAAATAACAGTTCATCTAAATCAGAAATAATTTTACATGGTAGAAAAGGAGCAGGTGTTATTTCATCACTTATTGGAGCGGATGGTTTAGTTGAAATACCTTATGATAGTATTGAAGTTAAAAAAGGCGAATTATTAAATTTTTATCCATTTGATCACAGAAGTATCTAAATCAAATGATTTTAAAAAATTACTGTAAAGAATATTTATGAATTAAGAAATTTGTTATTGAGTTTATATTATTTAAATCAAGTGACGGTATTGTAGTGACTTTTTCATTGTCGGAAGCTATAGCAAATATGTTTTTATCATTCTTAAAAAGAAATGGTTTATTAATAATAGATCTATGAACTTCAAGCTTCGGAATGTTCTCATTTTTATAGCCCTCTACAACTATAATGTCACATTTATTAATAGGTTCTTTAGAAAACATTTCCAACATTTTGAACAAGCTTTTTTCTTCATTTTGATCATTTTCTTGAATTAGGGCAAATCTCTGTTTGGATGAAATAACTACAGGTTTTGCTCCAGCTTTTCTTAAGTTGTAAGAGTCTTTTCCTGGTTTATCTATATCAAACTTGTGATGAGCATGTTTCAGAGTGCCCACATTAATACCAATTTTAGTAAAATTTCTAATTAATTTTGTTGATAGAGTTGTTTTGCCTGATCCAGACCAACCTGCCAGTCCAAACAAAGGTGGTAATTTGCCGAGGATTTGTTGTGCAAGTATAAGATCTGGAGGTGCATTTAAATTAGTAAAAGGATCAAAGTCTGAATTTTGTATGTTATCAAAGTCAACATAAGCAATCTTAAGTTGAGCTGTGAAAATATCTATCTTTCTAACACCTTCATTTAGAGCATTTTGTAATTTGTAATTGATATCTGATTTCCATAAAGCAATTACTGGATGATTAAATCCTCTTGATTTTGCAACCACCAAATCAACTTTTGGAGTTTTATTCTTTGCCTCGACCATAGATTGGACTAGGTTCTTAGGAAGAAATGGGGTGTCGCATGGTAAAGTCAAAACCCAATCTTGATTTATCTCCTTTGCCCAATTTAATGATGCTAAAATTCCAGCTAGGGGCCCCAAATGACCTTTGATAGGATCCTTAATTATCTTGTAACCAAACTTTTGAAAGTCATCAAAATTCGTATTTATATTTAATGCAATGGGTGCAACTTTGCCTGATACTTTTTCTAAAACATAAGATAAAAGTGGTCTATCCAAAAGGCGGATCAAAGCTTTTTCTTTACCACCCATTCTTCTACCTTTGCCTCCTGCTAAAATCACACACGGTATTATTTCGTTTAATGTTTCCAAATTATTCAACCTTTAGTTGATTAAAGACCTTTGTGCAGACATTACATCTTCATTTGCAACTGCCTTGATGTCAGTATCAAAAATCACTCTATTTACTCCATTTGCAATTATCATCCTTTTACCTTTGGCTCTTCCAATTAATGTAAGGCCAGCTTCTCTAGCTAGTTTAACTCCTGATTCGGTAAAACCTGACCTTGATATCAATATTGGGATTCCCATTTGAACTGTTTTTATAACCATTTCTGAAGTAAGTCTTCCAGTAGTATAAAAAATTTTATCATTCGCATTTTCTTTATTTAAAAACATCCAACCAGCAATCTTATCTACTGCATTATGTCTTCCAACGTCTTCAACATAAATTAGTGGTGAATCTTTTTGGCATAATACGCAACCATGAAGGGCTCCTGCTTTTAAATACAAGCTGGGTTTTGTATTGACTTTTTTTGAAATCGTATAAATCCAAGAAGTTTTTATCTTTGTTTTTTTATTAAGATTAACTGATGAAAATTCATCCATTATATCTCCATAAGCTGTACCCACTGCACAGCCACTAGTTCTGATTTTCTTTTCCATTTTTTTTTCATAGTTTGTTTTTCGTTCAGTTCTTACGATCACAACTTGGAGGTCTTCGTCATAATCAATTCCTGAAATGACATCATCTCTCTTAAGCATATTTTGGTTAAGCAGATAGCCAACTGCTAACAAGTCAGGCATATCACCTAATGTCATGGCTGTGACAATTTCTTGTTTGTTAAGATAAATTGTTAATGGAATTTCTCTAACTACAGGTAGTTTAATATTTTCACCAGATTCATTTAAACACTCGATTGATTCAGTTAGATTATCATTTTCTAAGTTAGGTGAAATATAAAACTCTTTATTGTTTTCCATAGTTTTACCTTTTATTTAAGAGTTTGTTTTGATGCCACCCAATTAATGAATTCTTGAGATTCATTTGATAAATGATCGCATAGATTTAAGTATTTTATTAAAAGCTCTTTTCCAAAAGAAGTAATATGTGTACCTTTATTTCCCCCTTTTTTTTCTAAAACAGGTGTTGAGAATGCTTCTTCTATAGTTTTAAGAAGCATAGTTGCTCTTTTTGTGCTCATACCCATTTCTTTTGCAGCTGATCTTATAGAACCTTTATTAGCAACTAAGTTAAACAGCTCCATTTTCCCAGCACCAATCATATGACTATTAATATAAACTTTGATCCTAACACCATTTTTATTTTCATTTACTAGTCTAGTTGGTAAGGAAGAATTTTTTAAATTTATAGATCTATTTTTCATTAACTAATTATATAGTATAATGTAAAAATACACTAAATATTTATTGTGGAAATGAGCTTATGTCTGAATACTTTACAACTGATGAATTAGCAGAGTTTCTAAGAATTAAACCAAGAAAAGTTTACGATTTAGTCTCTACGGATAAAGTACCTTATTCTAAAGTTATGGGTAAATTATTGTTCTCTAAATCAGAAATATCAAATTGGATTTCTAGTGGAAAAAACAATATGTCTAATCCAAAAAATCCACCAAATATATTATTAGGAAGTCATGATCCTCTTTTAGAATTAGCAGTCAAGCAGTCAAAATCAGGAATTGCAATGTCATTTGATGGAAGTACAGAAGGTTTAGAAAGATTTAAATTAAATCATGGTATAGCGACTGGGCTTCATATTTATGATAGTGATTTGGAAACTTGGAATTTACCGATAGTAAAAAAATGTCTAGAAAAACAGGATTTTGTTTTAATGGAATGGGCAAAAAGGGATAGAGGTTTAATCTATAAACCGAAAGAAAAAAGCAAAAAAAATTCTATTTATGAATTCTTAGGTCAGAGACTTGTTACTAGGCAAAGTGGATCTGGATCTGACAATTATTTCAAATATATTTGTAAAAGAGAAAATATTAATTCCTCTGATTTTATTGGCACTGAAGTCACCTACTCTGAAAATGACGCTGTTTCACTTATTTTATCAGATAATGCAGATGTAACTCTTGGTCTTGCATCTGAGGCTAAAAAGCATCAGTTGGAATTTCTTCATATTGCTACTGAAAGATTTGATATTGTTGTAAATAGAATTTCTTGGTTTGAAAAACCTTTTCAAAGACTTTTGAATTTTTCTAGATCTGACGATTTTTTAAATACTGCTTCAAATTTTTTTGGTTATAATATTAATGATTTAGGAACAGTACATTTCAATAATAAATAGGCAAAAAAATGTTTAAAGAAATTGGTAAGGGATTGTTAGGTGTTGCAATAATACTTACTCTATTTTTTTTCTTTTTAGGGGCTAAAACATTTATTTTTACTTCTTTAGTTTAAGGTGTTTAATGAAAATTACTGGAATAGAAACAATACAAAATACTGAATATTCTAATCTTGTTTGGATTAAACTTTATACTGATGAGGGTTTGACAGGCTTGGGAGAAACATTTAGGAACCCTCAAGCTATAATATCTTATTTGCACGAAACATGCGCACCCTATCTAATTGGCAGGGACCCCCTTAGAATAAATGAACATTCAGATAACCTAATTAATTGGACAGCTAATAGATATATAGGATACCCAACAAGATCAGTTGAATATAGAGGAAATTCTGCGGTTGATATAGCACTTTGGGATTTAAAGTCTAAAGCTAGTAATTTGAGTTTAGTAGACATGTTAGGAGGTCTAAGTCGAGATTATATACCAATATATAATACATGTGCTGATGATGGATATAACTGGAATGCAAATTTGCGGTCTCGATCAGTAGGATCAACTAATGTAAAAAAAGAAAAAAATAATTACGACGATCTAGAAATGCAAGCTCAAAACCCAGGGGAATTAGCACAGAGTCTGTTGGATGAGGGTGTTTCAGCAATGAAAATTTGGCCATTTGATGAATTTGCATTTCCAACGAAAGGTCAAATGATATCCACAGAAAATTTAAAGGAAGGTATAAATCGAATTGAAAAAATACGTAAAGCTGTTGGACATAAGATTGATATAATGCTTGAATATCATTCATTATGGCAATTAGCGCCAGCTTTAAAAATAGCCCGTCAAGTAGATGAATTTGATGTTTTTTGGCACGAAGACCCTATAAACATGGCTCACTTAAAAGATCTTGCTGAGTTTAGAAAAAATATGATAGCCCCTGTTGCAGGTAGTGAAGCCTTAGGGACAGCTTTATGGTATCGTGACGCTCTAGCTTTAGACGCTATAGATTATATGCACTATGATTTAGGTTGGATTGGAGGAATTTCAGAAGCTATAAAAATATCTGGTATAGCTCATGCCAATAACAGAATGATGTGTCCCCATGATTGTACTGGGCCGATTGTTTGGATTGCTAATCTTCATATAAGCCTTGCATTTTCAAGCTCAATGATTTTAGAAAGTGTAAGGTCCTATTATAATGGCTTTTATAAAAAGTTAGTAAATAACCTTCCTAAGATTGAAAAGGGGTTTGCATTCCCTATGGATGGAATTGGCTTAGGTACAGAATTGCAGGACTCCCTTCTAAAATCACCAAATACGATTATTAGAAAAACTTCAAAAAATGATTTATGAAAATTTTAAGAGTAATTACCCTACAAAATAAGAAAATTAAATTAGATCTTTTACCTGAAATTGGTGGAAGAATTAGTAGTTTAATTTTTGACGATTTTCATGTTTTACGTCCAATACCTCTCCATGATCTGAAGTCTATTCAATTGTTTAAAGGTGGGAGTTTTCCATTAGCTCCATTTTCTAATAGAATAAAAAATGCAAAATTTAGATTTAATGAATTAGAATACAACTTGTATCAAAATGATTTTCCTCATGCAATTCATGGTCATGGATACTTAAGTGAATGGAGTATTGTAGAACAAACAAATTCTTCTGTTATTTTAATTTATCGACATGAAGCAGATAAATTCGGTTGGCCTTGGTCATATGAAATAACTCAATCAATCTATTTGACTGCGATCTCATGCAAAATTGAATTAAAACTCCTGAATAATTCAAAAAACATCATGCCTTTTGGATTTGGGATACACCCATTTTTTAATTTTAATGATCAGATTAAATTAAGATTCAATGCTTCAAGAGAATGGGAAGGGCAACCAGAAGATTTCCCAACCAAAACCAAGCCTATAGAAAATAACTTTAATTTTAGAAATGGAAAAGCATTATGGAATAATGAAAAAACAGTGTGTTATGAAAATTTTAGTGGAAAGGTTCAAATTATTTGGCCTAATAAAAAGAAAAAAATTACAATGAAAGTGGATAAAATTTTCAACCATTTAATCGTCCATGTTCCAAAAGCAGAGGAATATTTTTGTATCGAGCCAGTAAGTCATCCAACTGACGGCTTTAACTTAATGCAAGGAAAAAAAGAAAATATAGATTTTAAGTTTCTGGGACCAAATGAATACACAAGCGGTTTGATAGTGTTACATTTAGAATAATATTTTTATCCAAAAAAGGGAAATTGCATTCCTTTAACTCCAGGAACTTTCAAAGCAAATATTCCTCCTGCTAAAGGTTGTTTTTCTTCTGTTCCTCTTGTTATATCTTTTCCAATTGATGTGACATAAATAATATCTAGATCTTTACCTCCAAAGGCAATTTTAGTAGGTTTCTCTACTGGCATTTTTATAATCATATCAATGTTGCCCTTAGGAGTAAGTCTTACTATTTCCCAACCAGAAACTCCAGCCATCCAATAACAACCGTCTGTGTCAACACAACCGCCATCTGGTCTTCCTGCAGTATCCTTAGTATCAAAGAAAATACGTTTGTTAGACCAAATACCTTCATCTAAATCATAATCATATGCCCATATAGTTCTGATCCAAGGAGCACTATCAGATATGTAAGCTGTTCTACCTTCAGGTGAAAAAGCCAAGCCATTAATAGTATGAAAACCTTCCATAGTTTTTTTTGCTCTACCAGAGTTATCAAGGCAATAAAGACTACCTCTAGGCTCAGCATTTATATTTGAACCATTAATTGCCATTGTTCCGGCGTAGAATCTACCCTTTAAGTCAACGGTTCCATCATTAAATCTATTATCTAAATTATTATTCTCTGGATTATTTATGAATTTCATACTTTTATCATTTTGGTTTAATTCAAAAAAACCACTAGTAAGAGCTAATATAATATTAAGGTTCTCTTTAATTGCAAAACATCCAATTGGTTTACCAACATTTATAGTTTTATTTTTACCATTTATGGGATTGAACTTGTTTAGTTGGCAGTTATTTATATCAACCCAATAAAGATTTTGATCTGCAGTTGACCAAATAGGACCTTCTCCTAAGTTTGCTTTTATATCTAACACGCAATCTACGTGAATGTTGGTCAATTTATTTTCTCCAAAATTACAAAAATTTAAATAAGATAACTATTTTATTAAATTTGGTAAAGTTAAGGATATAGCAGGTATAAAAGTAGTAAGCATAAGTGCAATAAAGATTGCAAAATAAAATGGCCAAATTGTTTTTACAACTCGTTCAATTGGTACTTTACCAATTGCACAGCCGACAAAAAGACAGGCACCTACTGGAGGTGTACATAAACCAAGTCCTAAGTTCATCATCAATACCATACCAAATTGAAGGGGATCCATCCCTAAAGATACAGCTAATGGTAAAAAAATTGGGGTGCAAATTAGGATCAATGCAGCCATATCCATAATCATTCCCAAGACTAATAACATTATGTTTATCATCAATAAAATAACAATAGGATTACTTGATATACCATTCATAAAGGTTATCATTTGGGATGGAACTTGATAAAAAGTTAACATGTAACCAAAAGCAGATGCACTGGCAACTAGTATCATAACCATAGATGTAGTCTTAACAGAATTAATCACAGCAATTTTAAAATTTTCCCAAGTTAAAGCCCTATAAACAAAAACTGTAACTAGGAAAGCATAAAGAGTCCCAAATGCACCTGATTCTGTTACTGTAAAAATACCTGATAATACTCCCCCCACTATTATAACTGCAGTAAACAGTCCTGGTAGTGCAGTCACAAAATGTAAAAATAGAGCATAGTATCCCGGAAAAACTTCTGATTTGTAACCTCTTTGAACAGCTACCAAGTAAGCAACTAAAGCCAAACAAACACACATTACAACGCCTGGTATTATGCCTGATAAAAAAAGTTGAGTGATTGACACCCCACCGCCAGTCGCAACAGCAAATAAAATCATATTGTGGCTAGGCGGAATCATGATGCCAGCAATAGAAGAGGTGACAGTTACGTTTACCGCATAGTCTTCGTCATACCCTTTTTCTTTCATCACTGGAATTAATATTGAACCAAGAGCTGAAACGTCGGCAACTGCTGATCCTGAAATTCCTCCAAAAAGCATAGATGCAAAAACGTTCACGACACCAAGACCTCCTCTTACAGCACCAACTGCAGAGGAGGCTAATCTAACTAACCTTACTGCTATACCTCCATGGAACATTAATTCGCCTGCGAAAATAAAAAAAGGAATGGCAAGTAAAGAAAAAACATTTATTCCAGATATAATTCTTTGAAAAGCAATAATTAGGGGTAATCCCTCGAAGTAGAATGCTGACACTGCCCCAATGCCGAGAGCAAAGGCTACAGGAACTCCAATAAACACTCCAAAAGCAAAAATTCCCATCATTATTAATAAGCCCATATTTTCTACCTCATTTAGGCTTGATATTCTTAGTAATGGTACCCTTATAATTTAACAAATGACCAATCGAAAAAAGTAAAATTAATCCTCCACAAATCATAATAGGGACTGCTCTTAGCCCCTCTGGAATGTGAATTAAAGGAATTTGTGTGCTCCATTTGAATACAACTAATTTATAACTATATACCATCATAACATAACCAAATATCATGAGCATAAAATGAGTTGTTAAGTCAAAAATAATTTTTAATACAATAGGCATTCTGTCTCTAAAGTAGGATACTCCTAAATGTGTTCTTTTGTGTATTCCTATAGCTGCACCTAAAAAACCAATTAGGACTACAAGCAAAAGAGAAACTTGTTCTACCCATGTTGGCGTAGAGTTTAAAACATATCTTCCATAAACTAACCAGCTGAAAATTACTGTCATCACAATCAGAGCAAATCCAGTTACAATATTACAAACGTAAGCAATTTTTTCTAGTAGGGTATTATAAATTCCTAATAATTTAAGAGATTTTTTATTGATAATTAATCTCCATGTAAATATTTGTCAGATTTCTTATTGGCCATATTAAATATGGCCAACAAAATTAAAGTTTTATTTAGTATTTTTAATTAAGTTTACCAATGGAACTAAATCAGGATTCGCTGACAAGTATTTTGTATGAACAGGCTTCATAGCGTCCATGAAAGCTTGCTTATTTGGAATTTCATTAAATTTAACCCCAGCTTTCATTACTTTATCACGGCTAGAAATAGCTCTTTTTTCCCACAAACCTCTTTGTAATTCTGCTGATTCTCTTGCAGCTTCCTTTACAGCCTTTTTATTTTTAGCAGATAAGTTATTATAAACTTTATCATTTATACATACACATTCAGGTATAATTAAATGTTGAGAAAGTGAATAATATTTTGCTACTTCAAAATGGCCTGTTGATTCATAAGAAGGCCAATTATTTTCAGCTCCATCAACCACACCGGTTTTTAGTGATTGGAAAACTTCAGAAAAAGCCATCGGTGATGGATTCCCTCCCAAAGCAGAAATCATTCCTGAGTATAGGTCGTTATTCATAACTCTTACCTTTAAACCTTTTACGTCTGATGGCTTCATAATTGGTTTTTTAGAATTGTAGAATGAACGGGCTCCTGAGTCGTACCAAGCGAGCGCAACTATTCCTATTTTTTCCATCCCAGCACTAATTTTGTCTCCTGCAGCACCATCTAAAGCTCTATGCATATGACCCATGTCCTTAAATATAAAAGGCAATGAAACTACGTTTGCCTCTGCAGCCATTGGCCCTATTGGACCAAGATTGAAGTTACCAATAGCTAGTCCTCCTACTCTAACTTGTTCAATAGCATCAGGTTGGTTTCCCAATACGCCTGAATGAAACATTTTTAAAGTAATCTCGCCGCCAGTTTTTTCCTTTAACAATTCGGCAAATTTGTCCATAGCTACAGTATTTGGATACCCTGGTTTATGAATATTCCATCCACGCCATTCTTCTGCTATAGCATTTATCGATAAGGTTGAGGCAACAGCCAACACCGATACACCTAAAATTATTTTTTTTAAATTTTTCATTTCAACTCCCCTATGAAAATTAATCTCTAATGGTGCATTTGAAATGGTAAAGAAGTCAACCTTTATTAATCTTATTCATTCAAATTAATTAAACTGACCATATAAAATTAGAATATTAATTGAACCTTCATACTATTTTCTTTTTCATCCATTGCAATTTTGAAACCTCGTTCGGCGTTTTGAAAAGGAATACTGTGAGTAATAAGAGGTTTGACATCAATTAGTTTCTTTTTCATCATCTTGACAGCTAATTCAAACTCCGAATGAAATCTAAATGATCCTTTAATATTCAATTCTTTAGTTGTCACGGAAACTAGTGGCATAAGAATATCCCTTCCCAATCCTAGTTGTATAAGAGTACCTTTTGGTTTTAAACACTTAATAGCATCATTTATACCTGCGGCAGAGCCAGAGCATTCAATTGCAAGATCAAAATAACCTTTCCCAACTTGAAATTTTTCAATTTGAGGGTAGTTTTTTGAAGTATTTATAACTTTGTCTGCTCCTACTAAATTTGAAAATTCCAGAGCCTTATCTGAAATATCTGTAACTAATATTTCTTCTGCTCCTGCACTTCTGGCTGATAAAACACCAAGTGTCCCAATAGGACCAGATCCAATTATTAATACTTTTTTTCCAAAAATATCTCCTGCTTGTTTTATGGCATGAAGACAAACTGCTAGCGGTTCTGCCATTGCCGCTTCTTCTGGTGATAGACCGTCTGCTGCTACACATTGATAATCCTCCGCAATTAGTCTTTCCCTAAAAGCGCCTTGAATATGAGGAAATGGCATTGCAGAGCCATAAAATTTCATGTTTATGCAATGGTTCTGGTTGCCTTCTAAACAGAAGATACATTTATTACACGGCCTAGATGGCGATACTGAAACAAGTTGTCCAATAGATAAGTTAGTTACTTTTGGTCCTAATTTAGTAATATGGCCAGATACTTCATGTCCTAATACCATAGGTTCCTTTAGTTTAATGTGGCCAAACCCACCATGCTTATAATAATGGAGATCAGTTCCACAAATACCGCCGGTTGCAATAGAAATTTCAACTTGATTAGAAGACATTTTTTCCAATGGATAATCGTCTATTCTTAAGTCCATAGCCCCGTGAATCCTTATTGATTTCATATCTATTTTCCCGCATTCGAAATTAAGATTTTAAAGTTAAATTTTTGAAAGATGATTAGCAATATTTTTATTATTTATATATATTTTACTTTTATTCAATTTGGAGATAGTGAATGAGTTCTGGAACAGAATTATTTAACCTAAAAGGTAAAAGAGCTCTTATAACAGGTTCATCTCAAGGAATAGGTTTCGCTTTAGCCAAAGGACTTGATGAAGCTGGCGCAGAAATTATTTTAAATGGAAGGAATAAAAAAAAATTAGATAAAGCAGCAAAAGCTCTTACCCCACAAAATAATTTGTATCAATTATCTTTCGACGTTACTGACCAAAAAGAGGTTGATAATGTTATTAATAAATTTGAAAACGAAATAGGCCCAATTGAAATATTAATAAATAATGCTGGAATGCAACATCGAGCATCACTCGAAGACTTTCCACCTGAAATGTTTGAACAATTATTGAGAACAAATATTTCATCGGTTTTTAACGTGAGCCAAGTATTAGCCAGGCATATGATAAAAAGGGGCTCAGGAAAAATTATAAACATAGCAAGCGTTCAAACTTCATTAGCAAGACCAAGTATTGCTCCTTACACAGCTACTAAAGGTGCGGTTGGAAATCTTACTAAAGGAATGGCTACAGATTGGGCAAAATATGGACTTCAATGTAATGCTATTGCCCCAGGTTATTTTGACACACCATTGAATGCCGCACTAGTGTCAGATAAAGGTTTTACTTCTTGGTTAAAAAAAAGAACACCAGCAGGTAGGTGGGGAGAAGTAGAAGAGTTAGTTGGTGCTAGTATTTTTTTAAGTTCTGATGCATCTAATTTTGTTAATGGGCACATACTTTATGTTGATGGTGGTATTACCGCCTCTTTATAAATAAAATACAAATATGTCTTCAAGTATATTTTTGAGAAAAGAAAATTTGCATATTTTGCCCTTAAAACAGTTTGGAGATTTTTAATTTGCGTTAGGGAAGAAAAGTTGTTTTCCTTTTAATTTAAATTTTTCTATAACTTTTTGCCCTCTTTTTGATAAGAGCCAACTAATAAACTTATCAGCATTTTTAAATTTTACATTTGGACATCTCGATGGATTAACCATGGTAATTCCATATTGATTAAATAAAGTTTTATTTTTTTCAGCTATAATAACTAAGTCATTTTTATTATTAAAATTAATCCATGATGCTCTGTCACTTAAGGTATAAGCCCCCATACCGCTTGCTAAATTAAGAGTTGTTCCCATTCCAGAACCTGTTTCTCTATACCATTTTCCAGAGAATTTAATTGGGTTTAATATAGCTGTTTCCCATATACTTATTTCTTTAAAATGGGTTCCTGAATTATCGCCCCTTGATACAAAAATTGAGGATGTATTATAGATTTTTGTAAAAGATGTAATAGGTTCGTCAGTTAAATTTATTTTAGCAGGATTTTCTTTTGGTCCAACTATGATAAAATCATTATACATTAAATTATATCTCTTAAGACCAAATCCATTATCAACAAATTTTAATTCTCTTTTCTTTGCGTGCACTATAAGTACGTCTCCGTCGCAATTAGCTGCATTTTTAAGTGCCGCTCCAGTACCAACAGATACAACATGAGCGACTATATTTGTATCTGATTTAATAATTGGGAGTATGTACTCATAGAATCCAGAATTATAGGTTGAAGTTGTTGACTGAACTATTAGCGAGTTGTCTCCTAAGCAAATCCTTGGAAATATTAAAAGGGAGAGAATAAATAAAAATAGTCTAAACATGTTTTACTTGATTAACATAACGTAAATATTGTAATTACTGTAATTTTCACATAATATTGCAATGTAAAACATAATTAATCAATAATAATATGAATATTTTACTAGAGGCATTTGCAAAATCATTTGAGTTGGTTCTTACTTTTAACGAGGATTTATTTGAAATATTACTACTTTCTTTAAAAGTGAGTGGTATTTCATTAATTCTTTCTTGTTTAATTGGTTTGCCACTAGGAACTTTTTTAGCTATTAAAAGTTTTTGGGGTAGGGACGTAGTTTTAGTTCTATTTAATACTATGATGGGATTACCACCAGTTGTTGTTGGATTAGTTGTTTATTTATTAGTTTCAAGGTCTGGACCATTTGGCTGGCTAGGCATTTTATATACTCCAACTGCAATGATAATTGCTCAAATGATATTAATAACTCCAATTATAGTTTCGTTAACCTCTCAAATAATAGAAGAAATTAGTCAAGAATATAAGTCTCTTTTTGCCTCTCTAGTAGTTCCATCTCATAAAGCGATAATAGCGTATCTTTTTGATGCTAGATACTCGATACTTACAGTAGTTTTAGCTGGATTTGGTAGAGCTATATCAGAAGTTGGAGCTGTTATAATTGTAGGTGGAAATATTGATCACTTAACAAGGGTTATGACGACAACAATAGCATTAGAAACTTCTAAAGGTAATTTATCTCTGGCATTAGCTTTGGGAATAATTCTTCTGTCAATTGCATTAACTACAAACTTTATTTTAATTCGTCTAAAGATTAGGGCGAAAAGAAGAATGTATGCATAAATCTAACAAAAAAAACTTAATGAAATTTACCCCCATTGAAGTTATTGATCTGTCAGTTTCATTAGGAAAAGATCTTATTCTAGACAAGGTTAGTTGTAGCATTAAAAATAACTCAATTACCGCAGTAATTGGACCAAACGGTGCAGGCAAAAGTATATTTTTACAGACCATAAATGGATTAATAAATATAGATAATGGGAAAATAACGTTTAATAAAATATACAACAATGATGAAATTAGAAATAAGCAAGCAATGGTTTTTCAAACTCCAACTTTGTTAAGAAGAAATGTAAAATCCAATATGGATTTTGTTTCTAATGTTAAAAATAAAAATGGTAAATTAGTTATTAAAAAAATTTTAAAAAGAGTTGGATTAGAGGGATATGATGATAAACCTGCACGCTTACTTTCTGGAGGAGAAAAACAAAGACTTTCTCTGGCAAGAGCTTTATTAATTGAGCCATCAGTTCTTCTACTTGACGAGCCCACTGCAAATTTAGACCCATTTTCATTGAAATTAATAGAAGAAATTATTCTAGAGGAGAGTAAAAAAGGGGCTACAATTATACTTACTACTCATGATATGGCTCAAGCTAAGAGACTAGCATCTGATATAATTTTTTTTAATAAGGGTAAAATACTAGAGCAAACAGATGCGAATGCATTTTTTAGAAACCCTTTAACTAAAGAGGCAAAAAAATATATCAATGGAGAAATTCTTTTATAATTATTATTCCACAAGAATTGTTTCAGCTAAGTTTGCCCAGTATTCAGCACCAATTGGTAATAATGCATCATTGAAATCATAATATGCACTGTGAAGCTTTTCTGCATCTTCGCCTGCTCCTAGCCAGATATAAGCTCCTGGTTTTTCTTCGAGCATATATGAAAAATCTTCGGAACCCATAGTTGGAGTTTCTTTAACATTGATTGAAGCTTCACCAAAAGTATTTTTAAAAATTTCTGATGCTAATTTTGCACTTTTTTTGTCGTTTATTGTTGATGGATATCCTGGCCTAATTTCAATGTTAACTTTGCAGTTAGAAATTGCGCACGCGTTTAATGCAACTTTCTTAATCTTCTTTAGCATGTCATCTCTTATGATTGTATTGGTTGACCTCAGGGTTCCTCCAATTGTTACTGTGTCGGGTATTACGTTAAAAGCTGAACCACCTTCAATTTTAGTAAGTGATAAAACAGCATTTTTAAATGGATCTAATTGTCTTGAAATTAAACTTTGAAGAGCAGTAATAGTTAAGCCGGCCGCTACCATTGGATCATTAGAATATTGAGGCTGGGCGGCATGCCCTCCTTTTCCTTCAATTGTTAAAATAATTATATCTCCCCCAGCCATAGCAAAACCCTCATGAATGACAGCTTGTCCAAGAGGTATTCCTGGCCAATTATGTATTCCCCAGACAGTGTCAATTTTAAATTTTTTAAACAGACCATCATTAATCATTGCCTTTGCACCTGCGTTACCACCTTCTTCTGCTGGCTGAAAAATACAATAAACTGTTCCATGAAAATTTCGTGTTTCTGCTAGGTATTTTGCTGCACCCAATAACATTGTTGAATGACCATCATGACCGCATGCATGCATAGATCCTTCATTTTTGGATGCATAGGGTAAATTAGTCTTTTCTGTCATAGGAAGAGCATCCATATCAGCCCTTATTCCTATTGTCTTTTTTGAATTACTATTTTTACCTTTAATAATACCAACAATACCAGTCTTACCAATACCCTGATGCACTTCTATGCCAAATTCATTTAGTTTCTTTGAGATAAAGTCAGAAGTATCTTTTTCTTGGTACGCTATTTCAGGTTTCTCGTGGATACTATGTCGCCATTCAATCATTGTGGGAGTTATTTGTTCAATTTTTTGCTTGATATTCATTTTTTATACACTCAATAATTAGGTATTATTTTAAAATTTGGAGCTTCAAATGTCTGATAAGATCCTAAACGTTGAAGGAGATGAAGGTCAATCTATTCCTTTAATAATTGATTCTCCTCATAGTGGCACTGAATATCCATTAGATTTCAATCATCAAGCAGAACCTTCAAAACTAAGACAAGCTGAAGATACTTATGTTAATGAGCTATATGAATATGTTTCATCTATTGGTGGGGTTTTTATAGAAGCTAAATTTCCCAGGTCATATATTGATCCTAATAGATCAGAAACTGATTTCATATTTGAAGATTTAAATGAAAAAAATAACAGTATTAGCAAAATAAAACTTAATCCCACTATTAAAAGTAAACTTGGTATTGGTTTAGTTTGGATAAAAATTCCTCCAAATGGAGAGCCAATGTATAAAGATAAAATTACACTAAAACAATTAATGGATAGAGTTAATATATATCATAGACCATATCATAAAATACTTAAACACACACTAAACGAAACTTATAAAAATTATGGTAAGTTTTACCACGTAAATGCTCACTCCATGCAAAATCAAGCTACAGCAATGTCAGATCAATCACAGGGCACAATAAGACCAGACTTTGTAATAGGAGATAGAGAAGGAACATCTTGTCATAGAAAGTTTACAGACCTAATTGTAGATTTTTTGAGGGGTTTAAACTACTCTGTAGATATCAATTATCCATATAAAGGTATGGAACTTGTAA
Organism: SAR116 cluster bacterium AG-335-N04; assembly: GCA_003279355.1. GTDB lineage: Bacteria > Pseudomonadota > Alphaproteobacteria > Puniceispirillales > Marisalimonadaceae > Marisalimonas. The sequence goes on along the minus strand of QBZS01000011.1, from coordinate 5,107 downwards.
AAGCATATAGTGATCCTTTGCAAAATAAGAATTCAGTTCAAATTGAGGTAAATAGAAAATTATATATGAATGAAGAAACAAGAAAAAAAACAAATAACTTCAAAATTTTAAAAAAAGATTTAGAAAAACTAATTAATAAAATAAAAAAGGAAATTGATGAGAGTTACTTATGAATGACTCAGGTTTACAAAGTAAAAAAAATAAATCCTTACCTGTAATAGAAGTAAAAGATCTTAGAGTTCATTTTAATTTAAAAGATCAAGTGGTTAAAGCTGTTGATGGAGTATCATTCGACATCAAAAAAGGAGAAACAATTGCTATTGTTGGCGAATCTGGTTCAGGTAAATCTGTCACTGCATTATCACTAATGAGACTTGTTGATTTTTCAGGTGGAAACATAATTTCAGGAGAAATTAATCTAGAGACTAAAAATAAAATAAATCTAGATTTAGCTCAACAGAGCCAAGATATAATGAAAGATATAAGAGGTAACGATGTTTCTATGATTTTTCAAGAACCCATGACATCGTTAAATCCAGTATTCACAATACGAATGCAAATGACAGAAACAATTTTAAAGCATCAGGGAAAAACTAAATTGGAAGCTCTCGAAATAGCATTGGAAATGTTAAAGTTAGTTAGAATACCTGAGCCTGAAAAAAGATTAAACCAATATCCGCATGAGCTCTCAGGGGGCATGAGACAAAGAGTCATGATAGCTATGGCATTAAGTTGTAAACCTTCTTTACTAATCGCTGACGAACCTACAACTGCGCTTGATGTTACAATACAGGCTCAAATACTAGATTTAATTAAATTGTTACAACGTGATATAGGAATGTCTGTAATTTTTATTACTCATGATATGGGAGTGGTCGCAGAAATTGCTGATAGGGTTGTTGTAATGTTTGATGGAAAAAAAGTGGAAGAAGGATCTGCTTTAGAAATTTTTAATAATCCACAACATCCTTATACAAAATCATTGCTTGCAGCCGTTCCAAAATTAGGAAGTATGAAAGGTAAGTTACTACCCGCTAAATTTATGAATGTAGATATAAATTCATCAGACAATCAGCAATTAAAAACAACTCAAAATAAAATAATTGAAATAAAAGATACTGTAAATCGAGTTTCCAATCCGTTACTTCAGGTTAGAGGATTAACAACAAGGTTTTCTATAAAACAGGATTTTGGAACAAAAAAAGGTAATATTCATGCTGTTGAAAATATTGATCTTAGTTTGCAACCTGGAGAAACTTTTGGGCTGGTTGGTGAAAGTGGATGTGGAAAATCTACAACTGGAAGAAGTATTATAGGTTTAACATCACCAACAAGAGGGAGTGTAGTTTTTGAGGGGGTAGAATTAACTAACTTAAATAATAAAGAGATGATTCAATACAGAAAACAAATGCAAATGATATTTCAAGATCCTTTTGCATCTTTAAATCCTCGTATGACAGTTGGACAGATAATAGCTGAACCTATTTTAGTACATGGACTAGATGAAAAATTAGGATCAACTGAAAAAGTTATGAAATTGTTAAATCGTGTAGGATTGAACGAACAATATGCCTTAAGATTTCCACACGAACTTTCGGGGGGGCAGAGGCAGAGAATTGGGATTGCAAGAGCACTTGCTTTAGAACCAAAATTAATTATTGCTGATGAAGCTGTTTCCGCCCTAGATGTCTCCATTCAAGCACAAGTAGTTAACTTAATGATGGAACTTCAAGAAGAATTTGGCCTGTCTTACCTTTTTATAAGCCATGATATGGCAGTAGTTGAAAGAGTAAGTCATAGAATAGGTGTAATGTATCTAGGTGAGATAGTTGAAATTGGTCTAAGAAGTGAAATTTTTGAAAATCCGCAACACCCATATACAAAAAAGTTAATGGCTGCAGTGCCAATAGCAGATCCCAGTAAAAGAAAAACAAAGTTAAATTTAATGAGCGACGAAATTCCTAGTCTTTTAAAACCACATGGTTATGAGCCTGATAAAGTAGAAATGGTAAAATTGAGTGAAGAGCATTTTGTTAAACCGTTTGAAGGAATGATTAATTAACAATGTAATTTAGAGACAAGAATTATGAATGACCCAAGACTAGATTATGCTAATGAGTTCCCGGTAGAATTAACTGCTCCTGACATATCAAGTTATAAAAAAACTAATACAGGAGTCGATTATATATTATCACTTGATAGCGGTATGAGTGGTCCTCATGTTTTTATATCTTCAATAGTACATGGGAATGAACCTTGTGGAGCTATTGCTTTAGATTGGTTTTTAAAAAAAAATTTTAGACCTAAATCAGGTAAATTAACTCTAGGTTTCATGAATGTTGAAGCTTATTTTGCTTTTGATCCCAAAAATCCAAATAGAACTAGATGGGTTGATGAAGATTTTAACAGATTATGGGCAGATGGTGTCTTGGAAGATACTACCAGAAAAAAGACTAGTGAATTTTTTAGAGCTAATGAAGTCAAGAGCATAGTATCACAAGCTGATTATTTATTGGATATTCACTCAATGCAAAAACCATGTGTTCCACTCATGATGGCGGGTACATTAGAAAAAGGTATTAACTTTGCTAAATCTGTTGGAATGGGCATGCCTATTATTTCTGACACAGGCCATAAAGAGGGTATGAGAATGAGAGATTATTTGGACTTCTCAAGAAAAGAGAGTAATAAAAATGCACTCCTAGTTGAATGTGGTCAACATTGGGAAAAACTGTCTGAAAGAATAGCAATTGAAACTCTGATAAGATTTCTTAGAAGCACAAGCACTATGGATAAAAAATTTGGTGAAGAGTTTCTAAATGAACTAAAGCCTAAAAAAGTTCAAAAAGAGGTTTATCGGGTAGGAGAAATTATCACTATAAAGACAGATAAATTTAAATTTTCTAGTGACTGGCAAGGCTTTGAAGTTCTAAAAAAAGGGACTGTGATTGGTAAAGATGACCAGGAATTTGTTTATGCTCCATATGATGAAACAATTTTAATAATGCCTACTAAAAGGTTATTCAAAGGTAAAACGGCTGTTAGGCTAGCATACAGAATTGAAGATTAAACAATTATTTATTTTTAATGAAGTCGAGGATTAAACATATCTCTTAAATGGTCTCCAACTAAGTTTATGGAAGCAACGGTAATAAGTAGCGCCACACCAGGAAAGATACTAATCCAATAGTCACCACTATACATATATTCAAATCCATTGCCAATAAGAAGACCTAAAGAAGGCTCTGTAATAGGTAATCCGAGTCCAAGAAAACTTAGCGTTGCTTCCAATGAAATAGCGTGAGCTGTTTGAAGAGTACCAACAACAATTAGCGGTGCCATACAATTTGGTAGAATATGTTTAAACATGATCCTGGTATTACTAAAAGCCAAACATCTCGCTGCATCAACATATTCTTTATTTAACTCTACTAAAGCACTCGAACGAGCAGTTCTTGCATAATATGCCCATTGGACCAAAATTAATGCAATAATAGTTTTTTCAACTCCTTTTCCAAAAGCAGCTAGAATTATCAGAGCAACTAAAATTGAGGGAAAACTTAGTTGAATATCAACTATTCTCATAACTAGAGATTCGTATTTTCCTCCAAAAAAAGCTGCTGAAATTCCAAAAAAAGATCCAATAATAAGAGCAAAAATGCCAGAAAGCACACCAACGCCTAGACTAACACGTAAACCATAAAATATAGCAGAAACCATATCTCTTCCAGCTCCGTCGGTGCCAAGTAAAAAATAATTACCAGAAAAGTCTTCTGAAAAAGGGGCTAGTCTGCTGTTCATTATACTTACAGTATTTAGATCATATGGGTCAGTTGGTGATACTAAAGGTGCAAAAACAGCAACAAATAAAATTAACATAAAAACTATTAAAGATACTACAGCAACTTTATTGGATGAAAAATCTTTCCAAAACTCTTTGATTTTTTTTATTTTGGGGTTCATTGACTGTCACCTTTAATTCTCACTCTAGGGTCTAAAAATGTATAAAGAATATCTACAATAAGGTTTAAAAAAACAAAAAATGTTACAATGATCATCAGATAAGCGACAATAACTGGTCTATCTAGATTATAAATTGAGTCAATGATTAGTTTACCCATTCCAGGCCACGCAAATACTGTTTCAGTAACAGTTGAAAATGCGATTAGTGATCCAAATTCAAGTCCAACGACTGTAACAATGGGAATTAGAATATTCTTTAGTATATGTACTAAAACTATTCTTTTTTCAGACAAACCTTTTGATCGAGCAAAAGTAATATAATCTTGAAGAATTATTTCTCTTGTACCAGCTCTTGTTAAGCGGATCACCGATGAAATTTTAAATAATGCTAAATTCAAAGCAGGTAGAAAAACGTGTGACAACCCATTTAAGGTAAATAAAGAGCTATTAATCCCTAAAAAAGTACCAATTTCACCTCTTCCAGTTGATGGTAACCAACCAAGATGGACTGCAAAAATCATAATAAAGATAATGCCTACCCAAAATGTTGGCATTGAAAAACCTAAAATTGAACCACCCATTATTATTTTGCTAGTTTTACTCTCTGGCTTATAGCCTGCATAGATACCAAGAGGTATAGCTATGACAAGTGAAATAAAAAGAGAAAATAATGCTAATTCTAGTGTCGCCGGCATTCTTTGAATAATCAGTTTCAATGCTGGTTCACCAAAAATAAATGAATCTCCAAGATCTCCTTTAAAAGCATTTACTAAGAAATACCAATATTGTTCTGTAACAGGTCTATCTAATCCTAACTCTCTTATAACTCTTTCTACTTCGGCTTGGTCAGCTTCGGGGTTAATCAGCATTTCAACTGGATCCCCAACTAGATTAACCCCCCCAAATACCAAGAGTGACATTATAAACAATACGAGCACACTCTGGGCTAATCTTATAAGTATAAAAGGGGTCATGTTTTTATCATTAAATTAAAAAAAACCAGAGCAATTATGCTCTGGTTTAAATTGTTCTAATTACTTACAGTTTACGTAAGTTGCAATAGTTCTCTCATCTGTTCGAGGAGTGTAGCTACAGCTGGATTTAGATGCCCAAGTATTCATTTGATAATGTATTGGGATAACAC
>QBZS01000010.1:0-34274 GCA_003279355.1 SAR116 cluster bacterium AG-335-N04 | reverse complement strand
GTTTATCGGATGGTAAACCTATAAGGTTAGCTGATTTAACTCTTGACAAAATAAAAAGAATTAAGAATTTTAATTTATTAACATCAAAACCAGTATTATATGCTTGCAATGTAAATGAAAATGATGCCGCCAAAGGAAATATCTTCACAAAAACTATTTTTGACAAAGCTGGCATTGAAAATTGTGACGCAGTCATAATATCAGGATCTATAGAAGCTGAAATAGCTATGTTAGATGATGATGAGAAAAGTGAATTTCTTAAAGATTTAAATTTAAAAGAATCTGGTCTGTCTAGACTTATTAAAACTGGTTTTAGATTACTAGATCTAATAACCTTTTTTACAATCGGTCCAAAGGAGTCTAGAGCCTGGACTTTAAAGAATAATTCCACCGCACCAGAGGCAGCAGGTATAATACATACAGATTTTCAAAAAGGATTTATTAGGGCTGAAACAATATCATGTGACGATTATTTAAATTTAAAAAGTGAGCAAGCTGCAAAGGATGCAGGACGAATGAGGGTTGAAGGGGCAGATTATGTTGTAAAAGATGGAGATATCTTTAATTTTAGATTTAATGTTTAATAGGAGTTAAATAATGGGCGAGTTTTTAGAACTTAAAGCAGAAGATAATAATATTTTTTCAGCATATATTTCTCAACCTTCAGAAAAACCGATAGCAGGACTTGTAATATTGCAAGAAATATTTGGGGTTAATAACCATATTAAAGAAGTAACAGATTTATACGCAAATAAAGGTTATCTTTCCATAGCTCCTGCATTATTTGATAGAATAGAAAATAGTATTGAACTTGAATATAATGAAAATGGTGTGAATAAGGGAAGAAAATTAAAAAAATTATGTGACAAAAATGTTCTTAAAGATATTGATGCTGCTATTTCGGTTGTGTCTTCTGCAGGTAAAGTTGGTATAATAGGTTATTGTTGGGGTGGATCTCTTTCTTGGAGAATGGCTTGCCAATCAAATAATTTGTCGGCGTCTGTATGCTATTATGGTGGTGACATTCCTAAACTTAAAAACCTTGAACCTAAATGTAGAGTTTTGGCGCATTTTGGTGAATTAGATCAAGGTATACCAATAGAAAGTGTAGAAGCTTTTAAGTCAGTCAATCCAGAAGTTACCACATACACGTATCCAGCAGACCATGGGTTTAATTGTGACCATAGGAAACAATATTGTCAAATTAGTACTAAAGTGGCTTTAGACAGAACATTAAAATTTTTAAAAGGTAATTTAAAATAATTTATCTATTTTTTATGGGAGCCCAAATTTGTTTCATTGCTAGGTAAGACAAGATGGTAAGCACTAGTAAAAACAAAATAACTGAAATTCCTAGTCTTTTCCTGTCTTCCATCTCTGGTTCTGCTGCCCACGCTAAAAAAGCTGTTACATCTCTAGCCATTTGATCTGGTGTCGCTTTAGTACCATCTGCGTATTCAACTCCATCTTCATATAATGGTTGTGGCATACCTATAAGTTTTCCAGAATAATATTTATTGTAATACATTCCATCTGGTACTTTTTGTTCAGCAGGAGCGTCTACATAACCAGTTAATAAAGCGTGCAAATAGTTAGCACCGTCGGACCTAGCCTTAACTATCAATGATAAGTCTGGCGGGTAAGCTCCCCCATTCGCTACACGCGCAGCTTGCTCATTGGGATATGGAGAAACAAATTTATCACTTGGTCTAGCTTCTCTTTCAACTACCTCTCCGTCATCGTTAAGAGTATTGACACTATTCTCAGAGGCAAAAGCCTTAATTTCGTTATCATTATAACCAATTGCCTTTAAATTTCTGTAAGCTAAAAGTCTCATACCATGACAACCCGCACAAACTTCTTTATAGACTTGAAGTCCTCTTTGCTGAGACGCACGGTCAAAAGTTCCCGTGATACCTGAAAAAGACCAGTCGAGATTAGGGTAAGTGATTTTCTCTCCCGCAGCAAAACACATTTGAGATGAAAAAAATAAAGATAAAATAGTACAAGATTGAATTATAAACCTTTTAATTTTAAACCAATAAGGTTTTGCTTTCATCTATTTTTTCTCCCTATATGCAAAAGCTGAAGCAGGAGACGAACCGCTCAAAACTGGTTCAGATATTGATATCGGTAGAGGTTTTGTTTTTTCAATATAAGGTAATAATGGGAATAAAATTAAAAAGTGAAAGAAATAATATGCGGTAGCTATCCTAGATAATATTACATAAATACCTTCTGCAGGCATTGCCCCTAAATATCCTAGTAAAACACAGTCGGCTAAAAGTATCCAAAAAAAGATCTTAAAAATTGGTCTAAACTGGGATGACCTTACCGAAGATCTGTCTAGCCAAGGGATTACAAATAAGACAGCGATAGAACCAAACATAAATAGAACACCACCTAATTTATCAGGAATTGCTCTAAGAATTGCATAAAAAGGCAGAAAGTACCATTCAGGTACAATGTGGGCAGGCGTAACCATCGGGTTAGCTTCAATATAATTATCAGGGTGTCCCATAAAATTTGGAAAAAAGAAAACTGCTGCCGCAAATATTGTTAAAAACACGCTTAGTCCAAATAAATCTTTAATAGTGTAATAAGGATTAAATGGTAGTGTGTCTTGAGTACCCTTTACATCAATTCCGATAGGATTATTTGATCCAAATCTATGCAACGCAACAAGGTGAAGTATTACGACTCCAACAATTACAAAAGGTAAAACGAAGTGAAGCGAAAAGAAACGGTTAAGAGTTGAATTGTCAACTGAAAATCCTCCCCACAACCATGTTACTATACTTTCCCCAACTAATGGGATGGCTGAAAATAAATTTGTTATAACTGTAGCGCCCCAAAAACTCATTTGTCCCCAAGGTAAAACGTAACCCATAAAGGCTGTAGCCATCATTAGTAGAAGAATTAGCACACCCAAAATCCATAAAAGCTCTCTGGGCGCTTTATAAGAGCCGTAATAGAGTCCACGAAAAATGTGTATATAAACAACTATGAAAAAGAAACTTGCTCCATTCATATGTATGTATCTAATAAGCCATCCATGATTAACATCTCTCATTATTCTTTCAACAGAATCAAATGCATAGTCCACGTGAGCTGTATAGTTCATAGACAAAACGATCCCAGTTATAATCATTGTTACCAATGCAATACCTGCCAAAGATCCAAAGTTCCAAAAGTAATTTAAGTTTTTGGGAGTAGGATAATGATTTAATTCATGATCCATAAAAGAAAATATAGGTAACCTATAATCAATCCATTTAACTACTGGGTTTTTAAACTTAGCCTTCGACATTTATTGCTCCTGATAACAAAAATATTAACCAATCTTAATTAAAGTATCTGATAAGAATTCATATGAAGGTACCGCCAAGTTTGTTGGAGCAGGACCTTTTCTAATTCTACCAGAATGGTCATAGTGCGAACCATGACAAGGACAAAACCACCCCCCATATTGACCTTTAACATCTCCTGATTTTTGACCTAGTGGAACACAACCTAAGTGAGTGCATACACCAACTAGAACAATATATTTCTCATTTGTAACACGGTCTGAGTCTTTTTCTGGATCTCTCATATCATCCATCGATGCTTGCCTAGCATCTTTAATTTCCCCTGGAGTTCTATGACGTACAAAAACTGGTTTTCCCCTCCATTTAACTGTAATAGCTTGCCCTTCTTCTAAAGAAGATAAATCTATCTCGGTAGACGCAAGTGCCAATGTGTCGGCTGCTGGATTCATTTGATCTATTAAAGGCCAGACGAATGAAGCCGCGCCTATTCCAGCCATAGCGTAGGTAGAAACTAGAAGAAAATCCCTTTTAGTTTCATCATTCTTTCTATTTGGTTTTTTAGACATATATCTCCCTGTCATTAATGATATTTATATAAACATTCTTTTAAAAAATTTCTAGTCTTTTTCTTTATGAAAAATAATTTTTTTAACTAAATTTTATCTAATGAAAAATTTGAACATTAATTATTTGTATATATCTAAGTCCATGAGACTTTTGGAGGCAAACTCATCAAAACTGCTTCTGTGTTTCCCCCAGTTCTTAATCCAAAAATTGTACCTCTGTCGTATAAAAGATTAAACTCTACATACCTACCTCTTTTTATTAATTGAGCATCCCTTTCTTTTTTACTAAATTTTTTTTCAAGTTTATTTTTTATTATCTTTGAATACGAAGATAGAAATGTTTTGCCAACATCTTTAACAAATGAAAAATCATTTTCCCAATTATCATTATAAAGATAATCAAAAAAAATACCCCCAACACCCCTAGCCTCTTCTCTATGCGGTAAAAAGAAATACTCATCACACCAGTTTTTAAATTTTGGATAATACGAGTTATCATATCTGTCACAACTAATTTTTAAATCTTGATGAAATAATTTAGTAACTTCAAAATCATCAAAGGTTGGAGTTAAATCTCCACCTCCACCAAACCAAATCTTTTTTTTATCACCTTCACCAGTAACTAATAGTCTGGTATTCATGTGTGCTGCTGGAATATGCGGGTTACACATATGTGAAACGACTGAGATGCCTGAAGCCCAAAAAGTCCCATTTTCTTCTGCACCTGGAATTTGTCCTCTAAACTCCTTAGAAAAATTCCCATAAACTGTTGAAATATTTACACCAACTTTTTCAAAAATTTTACCTTTCATAATCGAAATTATTCCACCACCTCCACCATCTCTTTGCCACTTTTTTTGAACAAAATTTATTTTTGTGTTTTTATTTAATTGATTATTTTCAATTTCTTCAAAAGATTTACAAATTTCATTACGAAGTTTGGCAAACCAAATACTTGCCTTTTCTTTTTTATCTTCAAGTAAGTCTGAATTATAAAGACATTTTTGCTCTTGTAATTTAGCTAACATATCTAGTTTAGTTGTCATATCTAATTTCTTTAACTAAGTAACTCTTTAAAAAAGTTAAAATATTTTCAGGAGAACTGTTAAAATTGTTATTAACCCAAAAATCTTCAGCTTTAAATATTAAATCATCAATGTTCTCGAAGTAAGTTATATCTTGTAAATTTTGTATCTCTTTCCCTGTTAAAGTCAACGTTGGCCATTTCAAGTTAAATAAATCAATTGGTTTAATAATTTCAATAGGAATGACATGTAGTAGTCCAAATTTGTACCAATTGAATGGTATCCTGTCTTTCATAAAAAAACCTTTATTGACCTTATTAATTTTACATCTATATTTCCAAATAAGCTTTAATACATATAGTTCTATTTCCTTAGAAGTAAATTTTCTCATAATATTTTGATTTACTACAAGTTCGTTATTTTTCAATTGTTTGATAAAGTTAAGAAATTTAACTTTTCTTTTGTTAAATTCAAACCTTTTAATAATTTTGTCAAAATTTTCTAAATTGTATAAGTGCGGCATAACTATAGATATTAAATCAAGCTTTTCACTATTTATAATATTCAATCCATATGTTTTGATGTAATTTACTATCTTGAAATCTTTCGTTTTAAAACCCGTATGCTTATTTATTTTGTTACCTTTGTTAATTTTTTTAAGAATGTATTTATCTAATTCTAATGTAACTAACATAGACAAACATAATTCAAAATTTGTAACCATGAGAATTTTATATAACTCATTTCTTATTCTCATGTTGCTTAATATTGAAATCTTTTTAGCTTTTTTTATAATTTTTTCTTTTAAATTTTGATCAATATCAAAAACAGAAAATGTTCCACAAAAACGGCAAAATCTTAAAATTCTTAAATGGTCTTCTTCTATTCTGTTAATAGGATCCCCAATGAATCTTAATTTTTTATCAATTATATCTTTATATCCACCAAATGGGTCAGTTAAGTTTCCTTTTTCGTCTAAGTATAAAGCATTAATTGTAAAATCTCTTCTTTTTGCGTCTTCATACAAAGTATTAGTAAAGTCAACAAGCGCACTCCTTCCAAAACTTATCAAATCTTTTCTAAAGCTTGTAATATGATATTCTTTATTATTTAAAATAATTGAAATTGTCTTATAATCTATATTTGTAGAATTAATCTTAATATTTTTTTTATTAATATTTTCTAAGAATATACTAATATTAATATTTATTACAAAATCTATATCATAAATTTCCTCGTTGATAAGATAATCTCTTATCGCTCCACCAACAATCCACGCCTTAGCATTAGCACTTTTCACGATATTAAAAATGATTTTAATATTTTTATCTTCATTCATAAGATTTTTTAAATCTTGATAAATAATCTAACAACCTTTTATTTTCTATTTAGAAAAGTTACCATCTTTAACTTTTCCATCTACTATTGATGGGGGATTATACGAATAACTCGGATTGAAAGCATTTCCTTCCAAATATAAAAAGGAAAATAAAATAAACATACAAAATCCTATAATACTTACTAAAGTTGAAACAAATATTGTGTTATTTTTTGTAAGTTTTTTTAAAATATAATTAGTTAAGAAAAAAAGAGCTATTGAAAAAAGGATAGCTAAAAAAATAATTAAATATCGTCGCATGGCGGAAACTCCCTCAAACCTAATCCTGCAGAAATGGTGACTAGAACTCTTGCTGTCAATCCCCAAATATTTTCATCATTATAATTTATATTCCAAGTCATAGACATGCTTGAATTTACGGGAGGTTTTTCTCTTATATGAAATTTAGGTGATAATAGATAATAAGATTTAGGATAAAAAATTTTTTCAACTTCATTTAAGTTTGGACTGATCAAACTTTCCCATTCTGAATTTTGTTTCATAATAGCAAGAAATGGTGTAACTACATATCCTGTACCTGTATAGAATTTTGGTAATTGTCCAATAATATCATAATTATCTTTAGAGATATTTACTTCTTCTTCAGTTTCTCTTTGGGCAGTATCTTTTAAATCTTTATCTTCTCTTTCTTTCCTTCCTCCAGGAAATGCTATTTGTCCTGCGTGTTTTCTAAGATTATTTTTTCTTTTAGTCATTAAAATTAGACTGTTATTTTCCACATAATTATTTACAAATAATATGAGTATACTTGCTTCAGAGTAATTAACAATTGAACGATCTTTATCTCCTGCATTTTTCATACTAGTTATACAACCAACTAGATCATTTTTTGATATAGTATTTATCATTAATTTTACTCTAAATAATTATTTTTAAAATATTAATAATGTATTATCATACATGAATAAATAATAATGAAAATTTTATGTATATATATTTACCTATAGCTGAACAACCAATTCACTCGTTAGCAATTTTAGGTGTGGGAACTTTTCTTGGACTCATAATGGGTTTAGTTGGTGTGGGTGGTGGTTTCTTATTAACACCTATTATGATGTTTTTAGGAATTCCTCCTCCAGTTGCGGTAGCATCTGTCGCAAATCAATTAGTTGCACCTTCAGTTTCTGGAGTATTGTCACATTGGAAAAGAGGTAATGTTGATTTCAAAATGGGTACAGTCTTACTTTTAGGTGGTGTTGTCGGCTCTTCTATAGGTGTTGTGATTTTTAATTTTTTAGGCAAAATCGGACAGCTAGATCTCGTTATTAAATCTTCTTATGTTGTCTTCCTGACTTTAATAGGAAGCTTAATGTTGTCAGAGTCGTTGAATTTAATTTTACGAAAAAGAAAAGGAAAAGTTTCTAGAGGAAAACTTCATCAACATAATTGGCTTCACGGACTTCCTTTTAAAACAAGATTTAGAAAATCCAAATTATACATTTCAATCTTATTACCTGTTTTAATTGGTATTATAGTGGGTATTCTTGCAGCATTAATGGGTATTGGTGGAGGGTTTATTATAGTACCTGCAATGATATACCTTTTAGGTATGCCCACTTCTTTAGTAGTCGGTACGTCTCTATTTCAAATTATATTTGTTGCTGCTAACACAACAATTCTACAAGCTTCTCAAAATCAAACCGTTGATATTGTTTTAGCGTCAATCTTGTTATTAGGGTCAGTAGTAGGCGTCCAAGTTGGTTCTAGGTTCACCAATATTCTAAAAGGAGAGTATTTGAGATTGATTTTGTCTACTCTTATAATTTTAGTGAGCCTTAAACTTTTAACGGATTTAATTACAATTCCTTCGGACATTTTTTCTGTAATTATAAGTAGGTAAATCAAAAGTGAATTTTTTAACATCTCTTCACATATTAGTTTTAGCTTTTATTATCTCATACGATGTAAAAGCCAAAAATCAAATTGTAGCAGACCTTTCTCAAGAAAATGTTAAAATTACTACGGATTTTTTAGGTGCTAAAATACTTTTATTTGGAGCATATGATGGTCAAAAAGGTGACGATATAATTGTAGTTGTGACTGGTCCAAAAGGACTAGTTACAGTTCAAAAGAAAGAAAAAGTTTTTGGTATTTGGGTAAATACTAAATCAGTGAATTATATAAACACTCCAAAATATTTAAACATCTCATCTAATAGGGATATTAATAAAATACTCAACCAAAAAACTCAAAAAATTTCAGAAATTGGATTAAATAATCTAAAGATAAGACTTCAACCTGGTAAAAAAGTTCAAAAAGAAAAGGAATGGAGAGAAGCTCTTACAAGAAATATGTTAAAATCAAGATTGTGGAGCTTGAATGAAAATTCAATCAGTTTAAATAAAAATGCGCTCTTTAGGTCTTATTTAAATCTTCCATCTAATGTCATTACAGGTCAATTTGAAGTAAAAATATTGCATTATCGAAACAGTAAACTTATATCTAAGGAATTAAGTACAATTAATGTCTCAAAGTCAGGTGTCAGCGCAGAAATATATAATATAGCCCAAAATTACTCAACATTGTATGGCATTTTTGCTGTTATACTAGCTGTTTTAGTTGGTTGGGGTACCAATCTAATTTTTAGAAAAGTTTAATGAGGAAGTGATGGCAAAAAAAATAAATGTTAAAGCTAAATCTAAAACCCTAAAACCAAGTAATCGTTTATTTTTAGTTGTTGCTGACGATAGTAAGGAATTGCACCAAGCTTTATACTACGCAGCAAGAAGAGCAGCTACTGCTGGAGGCGAAATTGCACTTTTCCGATGCATAGAACCTATTGAAGGGCAATTATGGGGCGGCGTTACTGAAATTATGGAAACTGAAGCTGAACAATCAAGTAAAAAATTGCTTAATGAACTCAGTGAATATTGTGAAAAGTTAGGAGCACCTAAACCACGAACATTTGTTAGAAAAGGAATTGCGCACGAAGAATTATTTAATTTAATTGACAAAGAGGAAGCCATTAGAGTTTTAGTTTTAGGAGTTTCTACTGAACATGGTAATCCTGGTCCGTTAATAAATTATATTATTAATAAGGGCAGTAACCAGTGCAGAGTTCCTATAACTATTGTACCAGGAAACTTGACCGACGAACAAATCGACGCGCTTATATAAAAAGATGTTGATTTTAAAATATCTAGTCTTATACATTACAAAATAAAGTGAGTGAATTATGTTTAAAAAATTAATTATTATTTTATTAGGGGTAATGTGTGTAACAATGGTTAAGCCAACAAAAAAAGCTACAGCAAATTCAAGTAAATTTATAACTATTGAAACATCTCAAGGTAAAGTTGTAATTGAGACACTACCGAAAATTGCTCCTAATCACGTCAAAAGGATAAAAGAATTAGTAAAGGATGGATTTTATGATGGTATAATTTTTCATAGAGTTATAAAAGGTTTTATGGCTCAAACTGGCGATCCTGACGGTATTGGTACAGGAGGTTCGGGTCAGAATTTGAAGGCTGAATTTTCTGATTATGAGTATAAATACGGGACAGTTGGTATGGCCAGATCTATGAGTCCTGACAGCGGTGACAGTCAATTTTTTATTTGTTTTGACGGTTGTAGTCATTTGACTGGTCAATATACTGTTTGGGGGCAAGTTATTTCTGGAATGGAAGCTGTTGAAAAACTTTCAATAGGAGAGCCACCGAGTAATCCTGACAAAATGATGTCTGTAAGACTTGGCAAAAAATAATTAATTAAATATCTACCACTCTAATTGAATTAGTAGAACCGGAAACGCCAAAAGGCATACCTGCAACAACAACTATCGCATCACCTTGTTTAGCTAGTTTTTCAATTTTTATTATCTCTCTTGCTTCTTTTATTGCTGCCTCATATCCCTGAACTTTACTAAAAAATGAATAAGCTCCCCAGAGAAGAGATAACTTTCTCTTAACTTTTACTTCTGGAGTCATAACTACTAGGAGTAAGTTTGGACGCTCTCTAGCCATTCTTAAGGCAGTGTTTCCAGATGCCGTGAAAGCTACTACAGCCTTAGCGTTTACAGCTTCTGCTAAACTAACTGCAGAACGAGAAACTGCGTTATAAACATAATTTTCTACTTTTAAATTTTGTGGACCATCACCTGGATGCATTTTTATATGGTTTTCGGCTGAAAATATTATTCTGTCCATTATGGTAACTGTCTCTATCGGAAACGAGCCTACAGCCGTTTCCGCACTAAGCATAACTGCATCTGCACCGTCAAATACTGCAGTAGCAACATCTGAAGCTTCTGCTCTAGTTGGAGAAGGTGATACAATCATAGATTCTAACATTTGCGTGGCTACGATGACAGGTTTTCCAGCCTGTCTACACTTAAGAATTATATCTTTTTGTATTCCAGGAACCTCCTCTGGAGGTAGTTCAACACCTAGATCACCCCTAGCAACCATTATACCATCACAAGCTCCAATTATTTTATTCAATTCTTTCAGCGCTGATGGCTTTTCTATCTTAGCAATAATACATGCTTTATCATCAATATATTTTTTTACCTCCTCTACATCTCTTAATTTCTGAACAAATGAAAGAGCTATCCAATCAATTTCATGATTTAAAATGAACTTAAGATCTTCAATATCTTTAGAAGTTAGTGGGCTTGTATTTAACACTACATCAGGTAAGTTTACTCCTTTATTACTTTTAATATATCCTCCAACAGTAACTTCTGTTTTTATTACATTTTTAGAAATATCTTTAACTCTAAATTGAAGTTTCCCATCATCCATAAGGATATTTGAGCCAATTGATAAACTCTCATATATTTCATCATGAGATAAATTTACTCTTCTAAAATCTCCAATTTCAGTTTTCTTATCAAAGTTATAAGTGCTTCCTTTTATTACTTTAATATCTTCTTTAACTTTACCTATTCTAAATTTTGGACCTTGAAGATCTGCCAAGATTGCAACATTACGACCAAGTTCATTTTCAGCTGAACGTATAAAAGTAATTCTTTTAAGGTGATCCCCGTGATTACCATGACTAAAGTTCAGACGAAAAACATTTACCCCAGCTTTAATTAATGATTTGATTTTTTGAATATCGTCAGTAGCAGTTCCAACAGTAGCTACTATTTTGGTTGATCTTAAATAATTTTTATCTCTCATAACTAACCTTTTTAAGTAATTCCAATGTTATACATCAAATATCAATAAAAGATTAAAATTATTTTTTTAAATAATTAAACTCGGCAAGCTATTTGCAATCTTCTTTTATAATAGGAGAAATATTCATGGCACAGATTGTTCCCTTTCCACTCGATAAAGTAAGGAAATCTAAAAAAGAAAATATTTTTGAAGAAAAACATATTCTTCATATGATAAAGAATATTAGACAAAATTACCCTCCTTCATTGTGGAATACTGTTTACCAACTCACAAAACAAGGCCATATAACTGATAACATTCGTGAAGACATTGATATAGCTCCAAAAAAATAAATTAATAAAATTAATTATCAGAAAATAATTTAATCTTAAATAAAATTTAATTAGGATTAAATCATGAAAAAAAATAAATATCCTATTTTATACTCTTTTAGACGTTGTCCATATGCAATGAGGGCAAGACTAGCTATTAAGATTTCTGAAATTTTTGTAGAAATAAGAGAAATCAAGTTAAAGGATAAACCATTAGAATTTTTAAATTTGTCTCCAAAAGGAACTGTCCCTGTTTTAATCACTACTTCAGGTAAAATTTTAGAGGAAAGCCTAAATATAATTAATTGGGCATTAAATAAAAATGATCCCAAAAAATGGTTGGCTAATGGTCAGCTTTCACAAAATCAAATAAATCAACTTTTAGACAATCTTGAAAATGAATTTAAACCAAGCTTAGATAAATATAAATACCCAAATAGATTTGAAAGTGTAGATAAAAATTTTCATAGAGATAAAAATTTAAGCTTTCTCTGGTATTTAGACGATTTGTTAAAAAAAAATAAGGCTTTAAATTGTTCTCACTTAAGTTTAATAGATTACGCTATATTTCCATTTATAAGGCAATTTAGAAATGTTGATAGTGAATGGTTTGACTCATTAAATTTAAATTTTTTAAAGAAATGGTTGTTTGAATTAATTGATAGTAATGATTTTTTATCTATAATGAAAAAATATGAAAAATGGGAACCTACTAATGCTCCCATCTATACAAAATTTTTATAAAAATAAACTTTGGAGAAGTTTTATGTCAGAAGCGTTTATATGTGAAGGAACAAGAACCCCTATTGGAAAATTTGGTGGAAGTTTGTCTTCTATAAGGACTGACGACCTAGCTTCTTTACCATTAATCTCATTGAAAGAAAAATTAGGCAAAACTGATTGGGAAAATTTAGAAGAGGTTTTTTATGGAAATGCAAATCAAGCTGGAGAAGATAACCGAAATATTGCAAGGATGGCACTTCTTCTTGCTGGTTTACCTCATTCTGTTCCAGGTATTACCTTGAACAGATTATGTGCTTCTGGAATGGAAGCAATTTCCAGCGCATCTAGAATGATAAAATCAAATGAGGCTGATATGACAATTGCAGGAGGAGCAGAAAGTATGAGTAGAGCCCCTTTTGTTATGCCTAAGGCTAATTCAGCGTTTTCACGAAATGCAGAAATTTATGATACTACAATTGGATGGAGATTTGTAAATCCAAAGATGGAGGAAAACTTTGGAATAGATTCGATGCCTGAAACTGCTGAAAATGTTGCAGAAAAATATCAAATTAGTAGAGAGGACCAAGATAGAATGGCCTTATCTAGTCAACAAAAAGCCGCTAATTCAATTTCCAGTGGCCGATTGGCTAAAGAAATAACTTCGGTTAAGATTCCTCAAAGAAAAGGTGAACCTATAATTTTTGATAATGATGAGCACCCTAGAGGTACCTCACTTGAAAAACTATCATCACTACCGTCACCGTTTCGCCAAAATGGAAGCGTTACTGCAGGAAATGCAAGTGGAGTTAATGACGGTGCAGCTGCAATTATAATTGCTAGTGAAGCTGGTGTAAAACGAAACCATTTAACACCTAAAGCCAGAATAATTTCAGCAGCAAGTGCTGGAGTTGAGCCAGCATATATGGGTATTGGGCCGGTTCCAGCCTCTATAAAAGCACTAAAAATCGCTGGTCTAAATATAGAGGATATGGATGTAATTGAGATAAATGAAGCATTTGCTGCTCAGGGTTTGGCGAGTTTACGATCTCTAGGTATTCAAGACAATGATGAAAGGGTTAATCCTAACGGAGGGGCGATAGCACTTGGTCATCCTTTGGGAATGTCAGGAACAAGATTAATTCTTACAGCTACGCAAGAGTTAATAGAAAAAAGCAAAAAATATGCTTTATGTACTATGTGTGTTGGAGTTGGTCAGGGTAGTGCCGTTATAATTGAAAGAGTATAAAAAGCTTTTCATTAATATTGATATGCCTGTCTATCTATAGAGACAGAACTTATATAAATAAAAACTTTTTTGTTTTCAGTTATTTTCATTTTATTTAAATTATAAGTAGTAATTCTAGCTCTAAGTATTTGTGATGTTTTTTTAATTTTACTCTTCATCAATTTAATTACTAACTCAGAAAAGGCAGTATTTTTTTCAGTATAGATCTTTATTATTATTCCCACCAATTCATTTTCTGTAATATGTGTATTAATTTTTACAGGAGAAACAATTATATCTCTGGACCTTATTCTAACCCTTACTATATCATTCTCTAGTCCTGGTCTTCCTGGTACAATTAATGATTGTCCATTTACATCTAGTGTTGTCATGTTCATTAATTGATTAGTTTTTATTAAAGTTCCTTCTAAAACAGAACTTGATTCAAATTTTCCAATTAATCTTTGAAAAGAATCACTATTCAAAATTTTTGATACGCTACCAGAAATTATTTTTTTTCCATTTTTTATTAAAATGATTTCATCTGCAATTTGAGATATTTCTTCAATAGAATGGGAAACATATAAAATCGGGATTTTAAATTTTTTATTAATCATTTTTAGAAAATTTAATAATCTAGCTTTAGTTTTAATATCTAAATCAGACATAGGCTCATCTAAAAGCAAATAATCTGATTGTTTTAATATAGTCCTTGCCAAAGCTACTCTAAGCTTTTCCCCACCAGATAAATTTTGAGGATACCTATTCAACATAGATCCTAATTCAAGATAATGAATTAATTCTTCTTTGGATAATAAAGTTTGTTCTAAAGACTTATTTCTTTTAATTGGATAATCAAGATTTTGATTCACACTCATATGTTCAAATAATATAGGGTTTTGGAACATCGTCCCAAAAGGTCTTTTATGTGGCGGAAATATTTTTGTATTTTCTAAACTTTTATCATTTAATACTATTTTGGTTTCTAAATGATTTATAAATCCCGATAAGACAGATATAATTGTACTTTTACCTGATCCATTAGGTCCATATAAAACTGTAATACCACCAGTATTGAATTCATGTTCAAAGTCTAAGAAAAAATCTCCAACGTATCCTGTTATTTTAACAAATAAACTAGTTATCATTTAACTTTCACCATCGACCTTTTATTTGAATAAAATAAAGTTAATAAAATTGTAAATGATAAGATTAACATAACGCCTGCAAGAAAATGAGCTTTTCCAAAAGATAGTTGTTCAACATGATCATAAATGGAGATGGCTATAACTTTTGTTTTTCCGTGGATTCCCCCGCCCACCATTAAAACAATTCCAAACTCCCCCATTGTATGGGCAAATGAAATAATAAAGGAAGTTAAGAAACCTTTTTTAGACAATGGTACTATAACATTAATAAACGTATCAAATTTACTTGCCCCTAAACTTTCTGAGGTTTTAAGAGTATCATTACCTATTTTTTCTAATGATGATTGAAGGGGTTGAACCCAAAAAGGAAGGGAATAAATAATTGATGCTAAAACAAGTCCATAAAATGAAAAAATAAGTTGTTCGCCTGTTAGTAAGATAAAAAATTTACCTAAGGGTGTGTCTGGACTAAAAAAAACTATAAGATAAAAACCAATTACGGTAGGCGGTAAAACTAATGGTAAAGTAACAATTGACTCTAAAAATGGTTTAGCTCTTTTTGATTTAAACGCTAAAAAATACGCCAAAGGTGTTCCAATTAACGCTAAGAAAAAACAAGTTGTAAGAGCTAGTTTTAACGTAATTAAAACTGCATTAAAATCTGAGCCTAAAAAATTTAAAGTATCCATTTTTATAACCAATTGTATTTGGTAAAAATTTAAATAATATGTTGTTTAAGTTATAGATAGGAGCTTCAAATGTCATTTATTAAAACTGATGATAAAGTTAAATTATATTATGAAACAGTGGGCAAAGGTGAGCCTATTATATTTGTTCACGAATTTGCAGGTGATTACAGAAGTTGGGAACCACAGGTTAATTATTTTTCCAGATATAATAAATGTATTACTTATTGTGCAAGAGGCTATCATCCTTCAGAAATTCCCCAAAATGAAACACAATACAGCCAAGAAAGAGCTTGGCGCGATATAATAAGTGTGATGGATAACTTAAATATACAAAAAGCGAATATTGTAGGTCTATCTATGGGTGGTTTTGCAACTCTTCATTTAGGTATCAACGCTCCTGATAGAGTGTCAAGTTTAGTAATAGCAGGTTGCGGATATGGAGCAATTCCAATTGATAAAACTTCATTTAATAAAGAGGCTGATTTTTCTAATGTTTCTCTTGATACTGCCCAAAATATATTAAATAAGGGTATGGCAAAAGTAGGATCAGAATATGCTTTAGGTCCATCCAGAGTTCAATTTCAAAACAAAGATCCAAAAGGTTGGCAGTTATTTAATGATCAGTTAATAAAACATGATGCAATCGGTTCAGCTAACACTCTGTTAGGTGTGCAAAACAAAAGACCCAATTTGTACGCATTAGAGAAAGAAATAAGTGATATCGAAGCTCCAACGTTTATAATAAACGGTGATGAAGACGATATGTGTCTTGAAGTAGGTTTGTTTCTAAAGAGAACGATCAAAACTTCTGGTTTGTTGATTGTTCCCAAAACAGGCCATACAATCAATTTAGAAGAACCAGCTTTATTTAATAGCCAATTATTAAAGTTTTATTCTTCAATTAAAGCATCCACGTGGGGCAAAAGAGACAAAAGAGCAGAAATAATAAAATTTTAATCTCTAAAATTCTCGTATTGCAATGGATGTTTAATGTTTAAATCTTTAATTAGTTTTATTGCCGCTTGAAGATCGTCTCTCTTTTTACCTGAAACTCTCACCTCATCACCTTGTATAGATGTTTGAGTTTTACTTTTTGAAGATTTAATAACTTTAACAATTTTTTGAGCAATTTCTCTGTCTACACCTTGTTTGATTAATACAACTTGCCTGATTGAATTTCCAGATGCAGCTTCTGGTTTTTCAAACTCTAATGCTCCTGCATCAACTTTTTTTCTGGTTAAGTGAGTAATAATTAGTTCTTCAACCTGTTTTCTTTTTAAATTGTCGTCTGCTTTAATTATAATCTTATCGTCTTGTTGTTCAACTTCACAGACGCTCCCTTTAAAATCATATCTAGTATTTATCTCTTTTTTGACACCTTCAAGCGCATTTTGAACTGAAGGCATATCTATTTTACTTACTATATCAAAACTAGGCATAATCTATTTCCTCTAATAAAGTTTTATTACAGTATAATATTTAATTCATATTTCTCAAACAGTCTAAATAACAGTTGATAGATATTAAGTTAAATTATAAATTATACACATTTGAACTTAAGATTTGAAAATTGAATGGATATTATATTTAAATTGTTACTTCTTGTACCTGTTATAATAAGTTCATATTTTTTATTTATAAATATAGGAATTTTGTCAATTTTTCCGATTTGGCTTTTGTGCGGCTTAATTGACGTTTCAAGACATAAAACAATGAATTTGAAATTAATTAAGGAGTATTTTTTAGGTAAAGGCTTTTTAACGTTTATCTTATCTCCCTTAAACCTTTTTGCTGATTTGTTATCATTTAGAAATCTTCATACCTTTAAGCTAGAGGATCTTCCAATAGAACACCAAGACGAAATTAATGCTGTCGTTTCTTTATTTGATAAGAATTCTAAAAAAATAACTGACAGATTTAAGGAAAATATTAATGATAATAGAACAATGTTATTTTACAAATGGTATGGCTATAGACTAGATGAGTCCATAGACGAGTTTAATAATGATTATAAATATATAAAAACAATTGGAGTGTCTTTATTTAGGCAAAAGACCTCTACCTCAAGACATTTTGGCCCTTTGAGAATGACTTATCGTATTTTGTATAATTTTAATAAAGTAAAAAAAGAAGGCTCTTACATAGAAGCTGATGGTCGAATAAACAAATGGAAATATGAACCATTATTTATTTTTGATGATACTCTTATTCATCAAAGTTTTAACGAAGAAGAAAATTTGAGATATTGCGCATTCATTGACATTATAAGACCCTCACACTTTGATAATATTATGAAATCAATTTTAACTGGTGTGGGTTTTTTATTAAAAAAAACAAGAAGTATTTTTTATAAAAACTGGAAAATGATTTAAAGAAATTTTGAATTAGGCATTAGGCATTAAAATTTGTCTAACCACCTCTCCCTTTGATAACTTATCAAAACCTTCATTTAAGTCATCAAATGTTATTTTCCCATCAATTAATTTATCTACTGGCAGACGTCCTTGTTGAAATAAATTCAAAAATCTAGGGACATCTCTAACTGGAACGCACGAACCCATGTAGCTGCCTAATATTGACTTTTCTTGAGCAACTAGATCACTGTGGTTAAAACTAAATTGAGTGTTTATTGGAGATAAACCTGCTGTAATAACTGATCCTCCATATCTAATGATTTGATATGCTGTGTTCATAGCCGGGATAACCCCTGCTAAATCAATTGCATAGTCAACACCTCCATTTGTTAATGCTCTAATCTCATCAATAGTGTCATTGTTTCTGCTATCAAAGCAATGTGTTGCGCCAAGCTCTTCTGCTCTACTAAATTTTGATGGGTCAATATCTACTGCAATAATAGTTTCTGCTCCCCCAAGTTTTGCACCTATTATACCATTAAGTCCAACACCTCCTAAACCAATTATAGCTACAGAATCTCCTGGTCTAATTCTAGCCGTGTTTATTACTGCGCCCACCCCAGTCATAACAGCACAGCCAAAAAGAGCTGCATCTTGAATATTAACAGATTTGTCTATTACAACTACAGATCCTCTATCGACAACGTTATATTGTGACATACATGAAATACCTGTATGGTGATTAAGTTTATTTCCATCTAAGTCTGAAAGCCTGCTTCCTCCTGACATTAATTCACCTTTTCCTTTAGTAGCTGCTGCAAGCTCACAAACTTGAGGTCTACCCTCAAGGCATCTTCTGCACCTTCCACATGATGGGGAAAATTGAAAGGCCACATGATCTCCAACCTTTACATCTTTGATTGCACTTCCTAATTCAACCACTTCTCCCGAGCCTTCATGGCCAATCACTAGAGGTAAAGGCATAACTCTTGAGCCATTAATTACTGACAGATCTGAGTGGCACAATCCTGCTCCCATAACTTTTACAAGTATTTCATTCTCTAATGGAGGAGCAATTTTAATTTCCTCTATAGACAATGGTTTTGATTCTTTATAGGGCTCTGTTAATTTGTTATCTCTAATAACTGCAGCTTTGCATGTAATTGACATTTAAATGCTCCTTTGTTTAATCTTTACCGGCTTACCATGAGGTGTTGACAGATAAGCGTTAGTCCAATCTTTTTTCAAAAGTGATAAAATATTTGAGTTTCCTAATTTCTTTGAAATAATAATTTCCTCAAGTGCGATCAGCCAACAGTTAAAATAATCATCATTACCATCTAAACTATTTAGTTCAAGCCTTGATTCATTCAGAGATTTTGCAAAAAATTTAACAAACTCCTTCCAGGAGAAGTTCCCTGTTTCTGATAATTGGACTGTAATAGCAAACAACTGACTATGCCAAGGATTTTGAAAAACTACACCATCTTCTATTTTATTTGTAAATGGTAAAATATAATCAAAAGTGTTCATTTTAATCTCAAATAAATCTTTAAGCTTTAATTTTAAGATAGGGTTCCCATAGATCTAAATAAATTTTATCGTTGCCATTTTCTGCTGCAAGCCCCCACAATTCAGATGCTTTAAACTCTACCGTATATAGAGGCAAAGGATTTTCTCCAATTCCATGCGCATTTTTATCAGGAAAAACGTGAGTGCCATTATAAGAAAATATTTTCCCTTCACACCCCATTGCATACGAAGGTAAACGAGTATGACCACCTATAACATTTTCATTAGGATTATATTTCGTGGTTATCACACTATCGCCAATTTTATGTAAAGGGGTTATATCTGTTTTTCTAAGAGAAGGTCCACCCCACCCCAAAGTTTTTTGAACGTCCTTTGCTAGCCAAGTCCTTTCATCTAATTTAACATTTTCTTTCAAATCTTCGGTTGAGTTATCTTCTTGCACTAAACTTATGAACTTCTTTAACTCTTCTATGGAAATCAATTTTTTGTCAACCAGAAGATTAGTAAGGCCGGCCAACCACTTTTCATAATATGAATAATTCATATAATCCTTTGGTGGCAGGCACTCTCTGTAGTGTCTGCTTACATCTAGGTTCCACTCACCAAGTGCTCCAGCAGCGAGTGTTATAGCCCAAGCTTTTGCATGCCATTCATGTTTGAAAGTAGGCTCACTATTTTCAACCTGATTGTTTTTATTTCTAGGAACTGGTATAGGACCATCTCCATAGCGACCTCCCATATCATGAAGTCTACTCATTTTGAGTTCTCCGGTAAACCTGTTCCAATCATAGAGTTGCGCGTTACTAACTCTGCTAACTGCTCTTCATTCATATTTTCCGTTCCGTCTGGTCTTATAGGTAAAACTAAATATCTCAATTCAGCAGTTGAGTCCCAAACTTTAATTTCGATTTTTGAATCAATATTTAATCCAAATTCTGAAAGAACTTTTCTAGGTTCTCTTACTGTTCTAGATCTATATTCATCACTCTTATACCATGTTGGAGGAATACCTAATACTGGCCAGGGATAACAGCTACATAAAGTACAAACTACTACGTTATGAATATCTGCTGTATTCTCAACTACAACCATATTTTCGCCTTGCCTACCCTGATAACTCAACTCTCTAATGGCTGATGTGGCGTCATCAAGGAGTCTTTTTTTATAATTTTCGTCTACCCATGCCTTGGCTATCACTTTGGCACCATTTTGTGGGCCTATTCTATTTTCGTAAGTATCTATCAATTCATCTAAGGTTTTTGAGTCTATTAGCCCTTTGCTTAAAAGTAGTGTTTCAATTGCTTTTACTCTTAATTCCGGATCTGAAGGTAAGTGTGAATGTGCGTCATCTTTTTTATGACCTTGAACTCGATGCAGATTATGATCGTTATTTGAATTCATTTTATTTGCTCACGATTATTAATTTCTTACTTGGTTACATTAATTTTATTTAGGGACTAATACTATTCTACCATTGACTTTGCCAGCTCTAAGATCCGACATAGCTTGATTTGCTGTTTCTAAATCTTGTTTTTTTACAGGTATAAGTTTAATTTTCCCTGATTTTATAATTTCTACTAATTCTTTTAATTCTCTCAATTCTCCAACATAAGAACCTCTTAAAGTAATTGATCTCATTGGTACTAAAGGCAAAGACATTTTAAGTGAACCACCATATAATCCAACAACAATGACCATTCCTCCTTTTTTTATAAGAGATAAGCCAAAGTCAGTTGTCTGAGGCATCCCTACAAAATCAATTGCTGCTACAGCGCCTATTCCTATAATTTTTCTAATTTTTTCTTCATCTTTAGGAGAAAAAGACTGATCAGCTCCAGCTTCAATTGCTTTTTCTCTTTTTTCTTTATCATTATCTATAACTAATATTTTTGCATTATGAACAGCTGGGGATAATAAAATTCCATTTATACCTACCCCACCAGCTCCGATTATTATTATCCAATCGTCAACAGAAGTTTTTGGTATTTTTTTTAATGCACTATATGCAGTTAAACCAGAACAGGCATATGGGGCAGCGACAGCTGGATCCATATCTCCGTAAGACACAAGATATTTGCTATCTGGAACAATTATATGATCTGAATACCCTCCGTTAAGGCGTGCTCCTAAATATTTGGGAGCTTCACATAAAGTTTCATTTTCTTTTTTACATGCTTCACATACTCCACACCCAATCCAAGGAAAAACAATCCCGCTATCTCCAAGATTAACATCTTCTGCCTCTTCACCCATATCAACAACTGATCCTGTAATTTCATGTCCTGGTGTGAACGGTAGTTTTGTTCCTCTGTCAGCCAAAGTAATTCGCTTTCCATCACCAAGGTCAAAATAACCTTCAGATAAATGAATATCACTATGACAAACGCCGCAAGCGGAAATTTTTACAAGTATTTCTTTTCCTTGCGGTTTAGGGTTTTCATATTCTCTAAGTTCTAAAGGTTTCCCAAAATCTATGACTTGATAACTTTTCATTTATTATTCCCTAAAATAAATTAATCTCTTTTAGAAGTTTCATAATTACTAGAAATTTCATAATAGTCGTCAAAACCAACTTTTTGCCTTAAGTCTTTAAAGTCTAATAAAAATTCAGACCTGTCTTCATCTTTCATCAAAAGATTTAGTGAGTTAGTCATAGCTTTCATAGCGGAACTCATAACTGTTAACGGATAAACTGCAAGCTTATAACCTATATCTGCAAGCTCTGTCATAGGTAAATTTGGTGTAATACCACCTTCGACTATATTTGCTATTTTAAATCCTGGAACTTCTTTACAAATGGTTTTCATTTCATCTTTATTTTTGGGAGCTTCTACAAATAATATATCTGCACCTAATTCATAAAATTTCTGTGCTCTTGAAATAGATTCTTTCAATCCGTGTGTATGATTGGCATCTGTTCTTGCCATTATTAAAATATCATAGCCTTCACTTCTCATATCACTTGCAGCTCTAATTCGGTCAAAAGCTTCTTCTCTTTCAACAACATCTTTACCTGGAGTATGACCACATCTTTTTGGTGCCAATTGATCCTCAATTAAAATCCCTGCACATCCAGCTTTTGAACATTCTTTTAATGTTCTTCTCACATTCATTGCATTTCCATAACCAGTGTCACCATCAACTATCATAGGTATATTGATTGCATTACATATATTATTTGCTTGATCAAAAACTTCTGAAAAAGTCATAAGCCCAAGATCCGGGGAGCCTATTCTTGAAGCTGAAGCTGCAAATCCTGACATGAAAGTAACATCGAATTTCGCTTGCTCAATTAATTTAGCAGAAAGAGCGTCAAAACATGAAGGAATGGGAATAAAGTCTCTTTCGTTCATGAGAGTTCTTAAAATATCTGTTTGGCTTTTTTTTAAATTCATACGTTTGAGGATTTTATTTAATTAAAACTAAACCCTAGGTTAGAAATACTTTGAGAGTCAATGGTAAACTCTTTAAAGAGATCTTCAACTTTTCCTGTTTGCCCAAAAGAAGAAACACCTAATGGGATAGTTTTATGGCCATTTATAGAACCTATCCAGGATAAAGTCATTGGATGACCATCGATAACTGTTATTATTCTTGTATCCCTTGGAACGCATTCTAGTAGTAATTCTATATGACTTGTACTATTTTGATTTTTCCATTCATGAAATAATTTATCAGAGCTTGTAATGCTTAGCACCCCTGAATTTTTAAATTTTTCACCTAACAAAGCTGTAGATTCTATTGCTTCAATTGCAATAGCTCCTTGATAAACAATAATAACTTCTGGATTTGGACCTGGCTTCTTTAACCAATAGCCTCCCTTGATAATATTATTTTTCAACTCTTTATCTATCTCTCTCATAGGCTGATCAATAGATCTGGTAGTTAATCTCAAGTAAATAGATCCACCAGCCTCGTCTTGGAGATAATTAAAACCATAATTCATAATTAAAGCTAGTTCATCTGCAAAAGCGGGTTCAAAACTTAAAAGTCCTGGCTGACTTATACCAATTAAAGGTGTGCCAATGGACTGATGAGCTCCTCCTTCTGGAGCTAAAGAAATTCCTGATGGGGTCCCAACAATCATAAATCTAGCATCTTGATAACAAGCATAATTCATTGCATCTAGTCCCCTAGATATGAAAGGGTCATATACTGTACCAATTGGAAATAACCTCTCACCAAAAAATTCATGAGAAAGTCCAGCTGCACCTAACATTAAAAAAAGGTTCATCTCAGCAATACCAAGTTCTATATGCTGTCCTTGAGAAGAAAATATCCATTTTTGAGCTGAAGGAATTTTTCTATCTTTAAAAGTATCTGAACTATCCTTTCTACTAAATAAACCTTTCCTATTTATCCAAGGACCTAAGTTAGTAGAAACAGAGACATCTGGAGAGGTTGTTAAAATTCTTTGACTAAAGTCAGTATTATTTTTTGCATATTGATCTAAAATTTTACCAAAGGCATTTTGCGTTGAAATTTTTGTTTCCTTAATAAAAACGTTTTCATCAACTGATACTTTTTTACATTGATATTTTCTATGCTTTGCTTTTTGAAATGGTAGATTTTTAATATATTTATCCAATTCAACATTATTTTTTTCATCAGAAAATCTATTCCATTCATCCCCATCAGAAATACCATACTTTAATTTAAAACTATTCATTTGGGCTTTGGTCATCAATCCTGCATGATTATCTTTATGACCAGCTAAAGGTGTACCCCATCCTTTGATTGTATAGGCAATGAAAGCTGTTGGTTTATCATCTTTTACTTTTTCAAAAACTTTTATCAATGTTTGGACACAATGACCGCCTAAGTTAGCCATTAAATCTAGAAACTCGCTATCTGTTCTTTTATTTATTAATTCGGAAACAATATCCTGATCGCCAATATCATCCAATATTCTTTGCTTAAAAGTAGAACCACCTTCATAAATTAAGGCTGAATAGAGCTGATTTGGACAATCATCAATCCATTTTTTTAATAAATGACCACCTGGTTCATCAAATGCTTCTTTTTGCAATTTACCATATTTTAAAATAATGAGATTCCAGCCAAAAGCTTCAAAAACAGAACCTAAACGCTCAGATAATCCTTCATGAACTACTCCGTCTAATGATTGTCTATTATAATCTATTATCCACCAAACATTTCTTAAGTCATGTTTCCATCCTTCTTGAAGACATTCATAAACATTACCTTCGTCAAGCTCAGCATCTCCAACTAACGCAATCATCCTTCCTTGAGGTATTTTTTTTCCAAACTGTTTTCTTGAAACATATTCCTGTATAAGTGAAACAAAGCTGGTCATCGCTACACCTAGCCCAACCGAACCTGTTGAAATGTCAACATCATCAATATCTTTTGTTCTAGAAGGATATGACTGAGCACCTCCAAAACCTCTAAAATTTTCAATATTTTCTCTAGTTTGCAACCCAGACAAATACTGAATCGCATGAAATACTGGACTAGCGTGTGGTTTTACAGCAACTCTATCTTCTGGTCTTAAAATGTTAAAATATAATGCTGTCATTATTGAAACAATTGAGGCAGAACTAGCCTGATGACCTCCTACTTTTAAACCATCTTCATTATTCCTAAGATGGTTAGCATTATGTATCATCCAACAAGAAAGCCATAAAACCTTCTTCTCAATAATTTTCAATAATTTATTTTTATTTAACATTTGAAAAAGTCTAACACTTTATTAATGAAATAAATGACTAAAGATAACAATTTTACTTTCAATTTTAGTATAATATGCTAATAATAAATCTTTTATAAAATATTTTACTTTAAAGAGGGTCTTTTGGGCAATATTGATAGAATAGACCAAAAAATAATATTTTTTCTTCAAAAGGACGGTCGATTAACAAATTTTGATTTAGCTGAAAAGGTAGGTCTATCTCCATCACCTTGTTTAAGAAGAGTAAAAAGTTTAGAACAAAAAGGTTTAATTGCTGGCTATACTGCAATTATAGATGAAGTATCTTATGGGTATCCAGTAACAGCATTTGTTTCTGTAAGACTAGAAAATCAAACTGATCAAATCCTAAAGTCATTCGAAAAAGAAATCACATCTTTGGACGCTGTTATGGATTGTTGGTTGGTAACAGGAAATAGAGATTATTTACTTAGAGTAGTAGCATCAGACTTAAAAAATTATGAGATTTTTATGAGAGAAGAATTGACTAAAGTAAAAGGGATTGCTTCTATCGAAACAAACTTTGCTCTAGGTAGAGTTAAAACTAAAAACAACCTACCTTTAAACTCATAATTTAATTAGAAAGTAATAAAATTGATTGCAGATTTAAAACAAATAAAAGCTGGAGATCTAAATGTAAGCTATTTTGAAACAGGTCCAATAGATGGCGTTCCCGTTATCCTACTGCATGGTTTTCCTTATGATATTCATTCATACCTTGAAGTGGTCCCTGTTTTATCAAATGCTAGATGTAGAGTAATTGTGCCTTATCTAAGGGGTTATGGAAAAACTTCATTCTTAGCAAAAAAAACTTTAAGATCTGGTCAACAAGCTGCACTGGGATACGATTTATTAAATTTAATGAATTCAATTAAAATAGATAAAGCCATCTTAGCTGGCTATGATTGGGGAGGTAGGGCGGCGTGTGTAGTTGCTGCTCTTTACCCAGAAAGATGTATAGGATTAATCTCCTGTAATGGCTATAATATTCAAGATATAAAAAATTCTTCAAAACCCTCAAATCCAAATACTGAGCAAAAATTATGGTATCAGTACTTTTTTCATAGTGAAAGAGGTCGTTTGGGCTTAATAAACAAGCGTCATGATTTTATAAAATATCTCTGGCAAACATGGTCACCTTCTTGGGATTTTAATGATGAAATATATGGTTTAAGCAAAAACTCATTTGATAATTCTGATTTTGTAGATGTGGTTGTGCATAGCTACAAACATAGATTTGGTATAGTTGCTGGAGATCCAAAATTTAATCTAATTGAAAAAGACTTATCTAAACAACCCACAATTTCAGTTCCAAGTATAACTATTGACGGTGAAACTGACGGCGTTTCAGGGTTGTCTAATATTACTAAAATTAAACAAAAATTCTCCTCTCACGTTAGACATCAAATTCTACCAAACACGGGACATAATGTACCTCAAGAGGATCCTAAAAATTTTTCTAAAGCTGTTCTAGAATTAGCATTTGTTAATTA
Organism: SAR116 cluster bacterium AG-335-N04; assembly: GCA_003279355.1. Lineage (GTDB taxonomy): Bacteria > Pseudomonadota > Alphaproteobacteria > Puniceispirillales > Marisalimonadaceae > Marisalimonas. The sequence continues at coordinate 7,664 of QBZS01000010.1, read as the reverse complement.
ACATTTATGAATTAGCTATTTGAAGAGGTATACCAAACTCCTTCTGACATATTTCGGCTAAAATTTTTACCCCCTCATCAATTTCTTCTATTGACGGATTACCAAAACAAAGTCGAATTTTATGATCTCCACTAGAGTTAATCGACCATTCATTTCCAGGATTTATCGCGACATTGTCTTTTAATGCAAGTTCGTATAAGCGTGATGTATCCACATTATTAGGTAAATTAATCCACACAAAAATTCCACCAACAGGTTTATTATAATCTGCTGTAGAGCCAAAGTATTTATCTAACGCATTGCATATGGCGTCTGACTTTTTTTTAAGTTCATTTCTAAGTTTTTTTATATGGGAATCAAAATTAATTTTACAAAACTCTGCAAGTGCCATTTGCTCCAATGATCCACTTCCGGCATCAGTTTTATAAGGGAGTATTCTTGATAAAATACTCCAATCAGCTGTTAAGTATCCCACCCTTAACGCCGGTGCTATAGATTTTGAAAAAGAGCCACAATATATTACATAACCATCATTATCATAAGATTTTATTGCTGGAGGCCTTTCTTTATCAAAAATAAGATCCGCATAACAATCATCTTCAAAAATTGGTATTTCAAATTTTTTAGATAATTTTATTAGAGCTTTTCTTTTATCCACAGACATAATAGTGCCTGTTGGATTCTGAATTGTTGGAATAGTGTAAATAAATCTTGGTCTGATTTTCTTTTTCTTAAGACTTTCTAAGGTTTGTTCTAAAGCCTCAATATTCATTCCATCTTTTTCCAATGGAATACCTATCATATTAACGCCTATCCTTCTAAGCCTTGAAATAGTGCCACCATAATTTTCTTCTTCGATTATAACTGTGTCGGCTTTTTTTAAAAATGTTTGATTTACTAGGTCTAATGCCTGCAACGATCCAGAAACGACTAACAACTCTTTTTCAGAACAGTTAATGCTCGCACTTTTTTTTAATTGTTTTGAAATGAATTGCCTGAGTGGCAGATATCCCTGGGGACCACTTTCCAATCCATATTTGGCTAATGTTTTTCCCTCTTTTAAAATTATTTTATCTATAGATTCTTTTAAGGATGTAATTGGTATGCTTTCATTATCATTATGCCCACCAATAAAGTTAAACTTTGGATAACCCTTCCATTCAATCGCTGGTCCTAAAGCATCTGAGTGTAAAAAACTATTAATATTAAACATATTCACTCCCCATCTCTTTTAATATTATAATAAAGAAATTTTTTGTAAAATATTTATAAAAATTTATAATTAACTTATTTAAAAAAGTGTTGTTATGCAATCGATTGAAACATGGATAGTTAAAATTAATTCTAATAAACGATTAATTGAAAAAGGTCGTTGGGTAAATTCAACTTTTACCTTTGGTATTGGACAAAATGATTATTTATTTGAAATTATTGAAGGTAAAGTTATCTCCACAACTAAAAGAACAATTTTAACTAGGAGTGGAACTTTTAAAATTCATGGGGAAAAAATTGTTTGGGAAAAGCATTGGCTTAATATTCCTCCAAGAGATTATCACGATATTTTTGCTATGCTTGCCAAAAAATTAATTATTATAGACGGCAATTTGACCCCATTTATGCAAAACCTTCAATATTTTAAAGATCTTATTGCATCAAATAGACAGTCTATAAAGTAGGTTAACTATGAAAAGTATTAATATAGAATTTGAAGATATAATTGGCAGATACTTAAATATAAATGTGGATAACACAAATTACAGAATTTATGTTGAAGAAGCAGGTCAAGGTATTCCTTTACTATGTCTTCATACAGCAGGATCAGACGGGCGTCAGTTTCGTCATATTTTAAATGATCAAAAAATAACTAAAAATTTTAGAGTTATTGCTTTTGATCTTCCTTGGCATGGAAAATCTAACCCTCCAGAAGATTACGAATTAAAGGATTATAAATTAACTACAAGTCTATATAAAAAAATTATAATGTCTTTTTGTGATAATTATAAATTAAATGAACCTGTTATTATGGGCTGTTCCATGGGAGGAAGAGTTGTTTTACATCTTGCCTTAGAACATAGTAATTATTTTAAAGCTGTCATTGCCCTTGAAGGTTCAGATAAACTAGAACCCTACTATGATTTGGACTGGTTATATAGACCTGATATTCATGGTGGATTAATTCAATCTGCATTTGTTTCATCTCAAATAGCTCCTCAAAGTCCTGATAAATTTAGACACGAGACATTATGGCATTATATGCAAGGAGGCCCTGGGATTTTTAAAGGAGATCTTTTCTTTTATTGGCATGACGGCGATTTTGATGATCGCTCAGGTTTGATAGATACCACAAAATGTCCTGTATATTTATTATCTGGTGAATACGATTGTTCTTGTACTCCTGAAAGAACTTTAGCAACAGCAAGCAGAATTAAAGGAGCTAAAGCGACCATAATTCCTGGCATAGGACATTTTCCAATGTCAGAAAACCCAGAATTATTTAAATCTTATATTTATCCAATTTTAGATGAAATTTTAAAATAATTCTAACCGGCCTTTTCAATATTTCCACAAACACTTATAGCCTGACCAGATATATTCTTCCCTAACGAACTACACAAAAAATGCGCTTGTTCAGCTAAATCATCATGTGTAACAAACCTGTTAAGAGACGCACCCGACAAAATTTCATCTTTCATATCATCAAAAGAAATATTTTTAACTTTGGCTTTTGCTTCTATTACTCGATTTTGTCTTTCACCCTCCACAATCCCAGGCAAAAGAGCATTAGCCCTAATACCCCTAGGGCCCAATTCAATAGCTAAGCTTTTAACCATCCCTATCACAGCCCACTTTGTTGCTGCATAAGGCAACCGGTATGCAAAACCAACTCTTCCTGCAACTGATGAAACTGAAAGGATAGATCCTTCATCATTCATACGAGGAACAATTAATCTCATAGTTTCAAAATGACTAGTTATATTTACCTGAAGACACTCTTGCCATCCACCCAAAGTTTGATCGCCAACCCCAGCAGTCTCACCAGCTATTCCTGCATTGTTAACTATTATGTCAACTTCTTTTAAATAATCAAAACCTGCCTCAACCATAGATGCAATTAATTGAGTTTGCCTTAAGTCACATAGCATTGCTTTAATATTATCATCAACATCGTTGACTTTATTGACTGCATCTTCATTGATATCGCAGACAAATACTTTCGCACCAGCCTTATCAAATCTTTTAGCTATTGCATATCCTATCCCGTCAGCACCAGCAGTTATTAATGCCTTCTTGCCTTCAAGCAGTCTTTCATAGTTCATATTTTTACTTTCTAATTAATGTTAGTTTTATCCTTACCTTTAAGTCCTAACATTTCTCTTGCTTCATCTGAGGTAGCAACTTCTAACGAGAGACCTTCAAGTATATCTCTAACTCTCTTAACTTGATCTGCATTTGTTTTTGCAAGTTTACCTGGCCCGTCCCATAAAGAATCTTCAAGACCAACACGAACGTGCGAGCCCAGTGAAGCACCTGTTGCATTCATCTTCATTTGAGTTGCACCAGCGCCTACAACAGACCACTCATAACCTACATCGCCAAAGAGCTTATCTGCAGTTTTCTTCATATGTAATAAATTATCTACATCTGAGCCTATTCCACCCATTATCCCCATTACAAATTGAATAAAGTAGGGCCCTTTCAGCATCCCTTCTCTATGGAAATGATGTAAATTATACAAATGACCAACATCATAACATTCAAACTCAAACCTAGTGCCATTTTCATAACCAAGTGTCATAATATTTTCTATATCTTCAAACGTATTTCTAAAAAGTGAATGCTTACTTCTTTCAAGCATTTCTGTTTCCCATTTATGTTTAAATTGATTATGTCTTTTAAGCATTGGAAAAAGACCAAAATTCATTGATCCCATATTTAATGAAGCAAGCTCTGGTTTAAAGTGCATAGCCGGTTTCATTCTTTCCTCCACAGTCATCTGTGGGCCTCCACCAGTTGTTATGTTTATAACAGCATCACACGAGCTTTGTATAGTTGGAAGAAACTTTTGAAACTCATCAGGATCTTGGGTTGGATGTCCGTCAACCTCATCCCTTGCGTGAAGATGAAGAACAGCTGCGCCCGCTTCATGAGCTGCCAAAGAATGCTCAATAACTTCTTCAGCTGTTACTGGCAAATACTCTGACATTGAAGGTGTATGTATTGCTCCAGTCACTGCACAACTTATAATTACTTTTTTATTTTTAGCCATCGTGAATGTCCTCTCTAAGTTCAAGTTTTAACTTTCTAATTAATGCAATCATCTTATTTCTTTTTTCTATTCTATTTGATCTTTCAGAATAAGATAATCTCTTTCTTTGCTCATTTTCTAATTTATTTAAATAATTTTCAGAGTATTCAGGTACACTATTTTGTTCTCTTGCTAAATTTTGTATACCACTCTTATACCTAGAAAAAGAGTCTTTAATGCCTTCTGGGGCATTCAAATCCATTATTTCGAAGGGGCCCATAAATGCCCACCTTATTCCTAGTGCATGTTTTAAGGCTATATCTATATCTTCCATCGAAGCATAACCTCCCTCATGTAAACGAACAGCTTCGTTTAGTAATGCTCCTTGTAACCTATTTAAAACAAAACCCTCAGTCTCTTTATTAACTACTATTGCTGCGTAGTTAGCTTTTTTGTATAAGTTAATTGCTTTTCGAACTATTTCATTAGAAGTATGATTACTACCAACAACTTCAACAAAAGGAACAACGTGAGGTGGCAGAGCTGGGTGGGCATTTATACATCTATGTTTATGTTCAACATATTCTGATATCTTAGAAATTAGAAGATAAGAAGATGAAGATGCTAAAATAGTGTTTTTAGGAGATAACCTGTCTAATTCTTTGAAGATTTGCTGTTTTGCATTTAAATCCTCAATTATGCTTTCTTGGATTAAAAGAACGTCTTTACATATTTCGTTAATTGTACAATTAAGAATAATATTTGATTTGATTTGGTTTACATCAATTTTGGGTTCTAGTATCTTTAAATCTAAAAGTAATTGATCAGATGTTTTTTCAAATTTTTTAATACTTTCCTGATTTGAATCATAGACAAGACATTTAAATCCTGCATTTGCAAAACCAATTGCCCAACTTGCACCGATTAGACCGGCACCACAAATACCAACATTCTTCATCTTTTAAACCTAAAAAAAACCGCATCAAATTGATGCGGTTTTTAAAATTAATTTAAATTAGCCGCGGAAGCCACAATCCCATTTCAGGTTGGCTTATAACTAAGCCAAGGCCAATTAATTGGATTATAACAAATGGTATTACACCTTTATAAATACTTAGTGTAGCGACCTCAGGTGGGGCAACACCTTTTAAGTAAAATAAAGCAAATCCAAATGGTGGTGTTAAGAATGACGTCTGAAGATTTATCGCCATTAATACCAAAAACCAAACCATTGTCTCTTTGCGTCCATCAAGACCAGTAAGCTGAGTTACATGATCACCAAAGTCTAATAAGACAACTAATGGAGCGAAAATAGGAAGAATTATGAGTGTAATCTCAACCCAATCTAAGAAAAACCCAAGCAAGAATGTCATACCCATAAGTAAAAATAATAGGCCCCAAGACCCAAGACCTGCTTTTTCTATTAATTCTTCAACAATGTAATCACCTCCAAGTGATCTAAACACATAAGCAAAACATGTTGCACTCAGGATAATCATAAAAACCATAGAAATAGTTAGACCTGAAGAATGAAGAACACTTCTTAACATAGGAAAAGTAAACTTGTTACCTATTATAGCCAGCAATGTTGCACCAAACGCACCAACCGCTCCAGCTTCACTTGGTGTAGCCCAACCTAATAAAATTGAACCTTTTATTAGTGTGATTAATGCTACTGGTGGAAGAAAAGCTTTAAGAACCATAGAAGGCAATTTTCCTTTTTCATAAACAAGGTCTCCCTCTTTCAGAGCTGGAGCAACTGTTTTATCAATTGAACACCACACAAAAATAAATATTAAATACATCAATGCTAGTGTTAATCCTGGAATAACGGCACCCATAAATAAGTTACCAACTGAAACCTGCATAATATCAGCCATGATAATCAACATAATACTTGGGGGAATAAGAATTCCCAAAGTACCCGACGCAGCAATTACTCCTGTTGAAAGTGCATGACTATATTTATTTTTCAACATTGTAGGTAAAGCCAATGCAGTCATCATAGTCACAGAAGCACCGATAATGCCTGTCATTGCAGCGAGAACTGTTCCCATTACCGTAACTGACATTGCCAATCCACCAGGAACTTTCCTGAGTAAAATTTGAGTAGTCCTTAATAGATCATTAGCAATACCACTTCTTTCCATCATAGTTCCCATAAAAACAAAACTTGGTATCGCAACTAAAATTAGGTTTTCTGCAGAAAATCCCCACATCCGAGGCACGAAGTTGAAAAATTCTGCTATTTTAAAAACGCCAAATAAATATCCTATAAATCCATAGGTGATCGCTACACCACCCAGTATGAAGCCAACTGGGTAACCTATAAATAAAAGTACTCCCATAGTCAGAAACATAAATATTGGTAGGTACTCAATTATAATTTCAACAAAATCCATAACCGCTCCTATGCTTTCTTTTTATTATTATCTATTTTAAAATCACCATTATACCTCTGCCATGCAACTATTCTTGATACTCTCCATCCATATTTTAAAGACAAAAGAAAAAGACAAATAAAAATAGTTAAAGTTAGAAAAGATGAACTATTTTTAAGTCCCTCAAAAATACAAAAAAAAATAATACCTGCAGGTGCTAAAGATATAATGTAAGAAGCAATTAATTCATATTTTCTCATAACAGAGAAAATTGAGTAAATCACCACAACTGACAAAACCAACCATCCCAAATATATTGGGTTATTATTTTCAAAAAATGTTAGAATAGCTGCTAAACCTATAATACCGTATAAACTTCCAGTAAAAACTCCATAAGCAGCTAGTTCATATTGTGATTGAGCTAAAGTAAGATCTTTCGCTTCTGTTAAGTAAGGTGTTTTTTGCTTATCAAAAATATAACCTGGAATCTTAGAGAACCACATAACTTAACTCACAATTCTTAATGAAATTAATTTATTTCTTTTCATCATAATCCAGAACCATTAAATCAAGCCGTTTTTTGTTATCACCCCAAATTACAGCTATAAGCTGTATCATGACTGACATTCCACCAAGGAATAAAAAGAAGTATCCTATTGGAAGAAACGTTTTAATAATCCATCTATTACTTAAACCAACTAAAGAGGCAGAAACTTCTCCAATTTGATATGAGTCAACCATATAAATCCACGAAAAATAAACACAAATTAATGTAAAAGGTAACATAAACAAAATATTACCATAAAATTCAACTTTAGCTTTCGACTGGAAATTAAAGTTTTCTCGAAGAAAATCAACTCTTACATGTCTATTATGTGTGTAACCATATCCTAAAACCATACAAAAAACTACTGTATGTAAATGCCATTCCATTTCTTGCATTAATGTTGATTCAAAGAAAGAACCAAAATTGGCAACCATAAAAATTTGTATCCAAACTAATTTTCTAGCAACCACATCCCACATTGTTATTATAA
>QBZS01000009.1:0-34797 GCA_003279355.1 SAR116 cluster bacterium AG-335-N04 | reverse complement strand
AATACAAAATGTTTTTCATTATTAACTTCAATATTCATAAGTTGGCTAAAAATACCAGGTTTATGCATTAGTTGACGCCATTTATTGGCATCTAAAGTTATGGGTATAGCAGATTGTTTGTTTCCATAAATAACTGCAGGTACTAATCCTGCGCGTCTTGCAGCTCTGGCAGACCCCTTACCAACCTGACTACGAGCTTCAGCTTTAACATCAATAGTTTCCATTAGTTATCTCCTTCTAAAAGTCTTCTACCTCCAGGGGTGTAAAAGAATAAGGCATTCATAACGTTTTAATTAAAAAATATAAAGTAAATAATATAAAAATTATTCAAAAAGGCTCGATACAGATTGTTCTGTGTGCACTCTACGAATAGCTTCACCAATAATAGGTGCAATAGAAATTTGTCTTATATTACTAGATATGCGCACAGCCTCTGTTGCTTTTATAGAGTCAGTAGTAACAAGCGAAGTTAAAGGGGAGTTACTAATATTACTAACAGCTGATCCAGACAATACTCCATGAGTAACATAAGCATCCACGCTTAATGCGCCTACGTCAATTAAAGCCTGAGCCGCATTACATATTGTTCCTCCAGAGTCAATAATATCATCAACTATTATACAGTGATGATTTGATACATCACCAATGATATTCATGACTTCTGATAAACCTACTTTTTCTCTTCTTTTATCAATTATTGCTAAATTAGCATTAATTCTTCTTGCGATAGCCCTGGCCCTTACAACTCCTCCTACATCTGGAGAGATAATAACTACAGGTTTGTTTTTATATCTACCTTCAATATCTTTTACAAATACTGGAGCAGCAAACAAATTATCAGTAGGTATATCAAAAAAACCTTGTATCTGACCTGCATGTAAATCCATGGTTAAAATTCTGTCTGCACCAGCTTTAGTTATTAGGTTTGCAACTAATTTTGCGGAAATGGGTGTTCTTGGTCCTGATTTCCTATCTTGTCTTGCATACCCATAGTATGGAATGACTGCTGTAATTCTTCTGGCACTTGCCCTTCTAAGAGCATCTAATGATACAAGTAATTCCATTAAATTATCGTTCGCAGGATAAGAAGTTGACTGTATAACGAACATATCTTCACCTCTAACATTTTCTTGAACTTCAACAAAAACTTCCATATCAGAAAATCTTTTTACCTCTACTTTAACAAGTTGAGTATTAAGTGTCTTAGAAATACTCTCTGCTAAATTTATATTAGAGTTGCAAGACAGTATTTTCATTTAGTGTTATCCCAAGATAATTTCATTAATTTAATAGCAGTCTCAACAAAGTTATAGCAAGATAAATTTAATAAATTATTCCTTTATTTATATGAACATTAAAATGAATAATCCAAAAATCATTAACATAAAAAAAATTATCAAGTGTGGCATCTTAGTCCTATTTTAAAATTCCAATCACAGAGATATGACGACCTGTCATACCTGCTTTTGATGAATTTTGGTGACAAGAATATCTATGACTGAAAAATAAATTATTATCATATGTATTTATATTAATATCTCCAATTTTATTGATTTTAGATATTTTTAAGCTCTCCTTTAATAATAAAGGTAAATCAAATAAGTATTTATTATTTTTCATTTGAGATAAAATAGAATTGTTTCTTTTAAAGCTTAAGCTTTGTTTAACTATTTTTGCTACATCATCTTCTATTTCATATGACTGCTTTTGTATAGTTGGACCAATTACAGCTATTATATTATTTCTACTTGCCCCAATTTTTACCATACTTATTATTGTAGCCTCAACAATATTATCTATTGCACCTCGCCAACCGGCGTGACAGGCGCCGATAGTTTTTGATTTATCGTCATAAAACAAAATAGGTGCACAGTCAGCACCAAGAATTGATAAACCTATACCTGTTAAGTTAGTTACTAAACCATCAGCATTTAGAGAACTTCTTTCTTTATTTTGATTGTTAATAATCAAAACGTTAGATGAATGAATTTGATTTAATTTTATTATTTTTTTTAATCTAAGTTCATGACTAACTAATCTTAGATTTTCTTTTACATTATTTTTATTGTCATTAACATTAAAACTACAATTAAGTGAATTAAATGGATATTCAGAAACTCCTCCACTTCTTGTGAAAAAACCATAGCTTAAATGCTTATTTGCTAAATTTATGTGCTGTATTTTTTTTATTGGCATAAATTAGTTAACTTTTGAACTGCAGTGTAAAATTAATTTAAATTCTTATTGTTTTTATAAATTATAATTATAAAGCACAAGCCAATTATAATCATTGGTAATGATAAAAGTTGTCCCATTGAAAAATGAAGGTATAAGTATCCAATATGAATATCTGGCTCCCTAAAAAATTCTACAAAAAAGCGAAAGAGTCCATATAAAAATATAAAGCATCCTGTCATTAATCCCTTGATTTTAAAAATATTAGTCATATTCATCAGCAACCACAATATAATAAACAAGATCAAACCTTCAAAAAAGGCCTCATAAAGTTGACTAGGATGTCTTGGAAAATTCCCTCCTTTTGGAAATATCATCCCAAATTTATGATTTGTTACTTTACCGTATAGTTCACCATTGATAAAGTTTGCTATTCTGCCAAAAAATATCCCAATTGGTGAAACTATTGAGATTAAATCAGAAAAAATCATTAAAGGTATTTTGCTTGATTTACTTGAATAAATTACAGCAATTATAACACCTATAAATCCACCGTGAAATGACATCCCACCATTCCAAATTTTAAAAATTTCTAATATGTTATTAAAATAATACTCAGGATTATAAAATATTACATAACCTAATCTTCCTCCTAAGATAATTCCAATAACGCAATTACTAATTAAATCGCTTATACTTTTATTGAGGATTTTGATATTTTTAAATTTTATAATTTTCAATATTAAAAACCAGCTTAAAATAATGCCGCATATGTAAGATATAGCGTACCAACTGATCTTGATTATGCCTAAGTCTATAGCTACAGGGTTAATATTTGGAAAATCAAACATATATAACATCATTTAATTAAATAAATTAATAAATTAAAGTATATATGTTACAATAATTAAAATATAGTATTATAAAATCCATTCGTTAAAGGCAAATCTATGAATAAGAATTATTTTTTTTTAAAAGATACTGCATCTGTTATTACAGGAGCTCTTTCAACGCTTTCAGATTTAAAAAATGAAGTGGATAATATTATTAAAAGTAGGTTTGAAAAATTTATTAATTCTCAAGGTATTGTTAGTAGAGAAGATTTTGAAGCCCTTGTTGACAGACATGAAAAATTAAACTCTGAGTTCTACCTTTTAAAAGCAAAATTAGAAAATAAAAAGACAATTGTAAAAAACAAAAAGTAAATTTTGTTTGTATAATCAATATGTAGTATATTAATCTTTATATTAATCAAAATATACTATATATGGATATTATGAATGATGAATTGAAGAACATAATTTTTAGTCATAAAATATCCAATATTTTCCAAAAACATCATTGGTTTATTTCCTCAAATTCGGATAAAAACTCTCATTTCAATTATCAAGGTGAAATAGCTGATTATTATTTAGTAGTAAGCTATAATTATAATTATGTACAGTTTGATTATACCTTAGATATAGAGGTTCCGAGAGACAAAATAAATGAATTGCAAAAGTTGATAAACTTTGTAAATCAAAAAACTAAAAATGGATTTTTCATTTATGATCTGGAAGCCGACAAAGTTAAGTTCCACATAATCAAACAATATTTTGTAAAATTTAAAAAAAAATATATAGAAGATGTTATTGAAGAAAATTTAAATTTAACAAATTATCTATTTCGTAATTTTACACTGGCAACACACAATTTAATATACACAGAAAAAATAGATCAGAATTATATTGAATTAATGTTTATGGAAGTTGAAGGATACGCCTAAATCTAGTTATGCTCAAAAAATAATTGTTACAATATGTTAGGTAAAATATGAAGAATGTAGTTTTATTTGGATTTGGAAAAATGGGATCATCCATCTTAAAGGGGTGGATGCTCAAAAGTTTAAGTTTTAATTTCTTTGTCGTTGAAAAAAAATATTCTTTAAGAAGTACTGCTGTCAATGATGGTATAAAATCATATGAAAATTTTGAGCAATTGTTAAAATTTGTTGATGAAGAAACCCTTGATATAATTTTTCTTGCTGTTAAGCCACAACAAATGAGTGAAGCAATTAAGTTTTTTTCTACACTTAATTTTTCTAAGACACTTTTTATTTCAATCGCTGCTGGTCTTTCTTTTGACTGGTTTCAGTCAAATCTTAAAAAAGATATAAAACTTGTTAGAGCAATGCCAAATTTACCAGCTTCAGTAGGTTTTGGGATAACTGGTTATTGCAAAACTAATAATGTAGATAAAATAGAATTACTTGACGTACAAGATTTATTAAGCGCTTTTGGAAAGGCAGTTTACTTAGAGTCTGAATCTTTTATTGATGTTGTAACTGCTATATCTGGGTCCGGTCCAGCTTATGTTTTTTATTTTGCAGAGGTATTATCTGAAATAGGCTTAAATCAAGGTTTATCAAAAAAAAATGCGGAGGCATTAGCTATAGAAACTATAATAGGTTCGGCAAAATTATTAGAAATGTCAAATATTAATCCCAAGATACTAAAAGAAAACGTAACCAGTCCTGGTGGAACAACAGAAGCAGGTTTAGAAATACTTGCATCTGAGGATTATGGATTATATAATTTGTTGGATAAAACAGTTAGTGCGGCAAAAAAAAGGGCTAAAGATTTAAATTCTAATGGCTAAATAGTTACATGAAAAATAAAGATCAAGCTTTAAAATGGAAATTATGCGATACATATTTTTCAATGTTAAATGCTGAAAACAAAAACTCAATAACTCTAGAGGAGATCTGTTCGAAAAGTAAAGTCTCTTCCGAGGAAGCAAGAAAAATAATACCTAATGATTTTGTTCATAACCCATTTTTTTTTTTAAAAATACTTGTTACTGAGCTAGATAATGAAGCTTTAGAAGAATTTAAAACGGATGTATTTGGAGATACAATATCAACTACTTATGACAAAATTTTAGAAGGTATAACTCTAAGGTTTGAAAAGCTTTTAGAGTATAGACCAGCTTTAAAAATCTTTAGTGAAGGATTAGATCGTAAAGCTGAAATCTTCTTTAAACTTTTACAACAAAATTATTCTTTTATGTTTAACCTTTTAGACATAGTTGAAAACAAACAAAATTGTGGTTTAAAAACAATTAAGTCTGTAGCTTTGAATATTGTATTTATAAAAGGAATGGAGGTTTTCTTAAAAGATGAAAACAATAACCTTGATTCAACTCTGAGATATTTAGATAAATATCTAAAAGAAATTGAGGATGTTGGTTTTTTTACTGGTATTATTAAAAAGTAACTACAAAGGTAGTAATAACCTGACTCTTAACCCGCCCAAAGGACTATCTTCTAAAATAAGTTCTCCACCATGATTAAGTGCTGAATTCTTGGCAATTGATAAACCTAGTCCAGTACCACCAGTTTTATTATTTCTAGAATTATCCAATCTTGTAAACGGTAATACTACCTCGTCTCTTTTATCTCTTGGTATTCCTGGGCCATTATCATCAATTATAACTTCACTATGATCATCAAAAATTTGAATTTGAGCATTCGCTTTACCTGCATATCTAATTGCATTGGTAAATAAATTTATCAGTGCTCGTCTTATTGATTGAACTTGAATTGGAAAAATTGGAATATTGTCTGGTGGTACAGCAATATTTATTTTTTCTCCCTTAGGGTCAGAAGTCTTAGCGGCTTGTTGTAGTAACTTAAATAAACTCGCATCAACCATTTCCTCTTCTCTTTCATTCCTTGCAAAATCTAAATAGCCGTCTATCATTTTTTCTAATTCTATTAGCTCTTTTTCAAAATCTTCTCTAATCTCTTTATTATTATCCATAACTGCTAATTGAAGTCTCATTCTGGTTAATGGAGTTTTTAGGTCATGACTTACTCCCGCTAAAAGTGATGTTTTTTCAGAAATTTGTTTATTTATACGATGTCTCATCGCTTGAAATGCTCTTCCAGCTATTCTTACTTCTGTTGCACCTTCAATATTGTAGTTTTCTACTTCCCTTCCAAAACCAATTTGTCGTGCTGCTTTTGCAAGTCTTAATATTGGGCTTACTTGTTTTCTTAGAAATATAATTGCCACAGAAAAAAGTATCACTGATGCACCTACTGACCACATAATAAAAGTAATACCCGTAGGAACAAATAACCTTTTATTATCTATATTCATTCTTACTATTCCATTTGCTAGTTGTATGTCTACATAAAATTGTCTTGAATTCTCAATTGTGGATAAATAGAAAGGTTCCTTTATTCTAGATTCCAAAGAGGATCGAAAATTTTTAAATTTAGCATTAAATGATTGATTAGGTTTTAATATACCCCCTTCCAACCAGTAGAAAATAATATCAAAGTATTGTCTTGCTCTTACAGCTGACAAAGCCCTTTGATTCTTAGAGGGCTCGTTCCCGAGCTCATCAATTAATAGACCTAAATCTTTTGCTAAATTTTTTGCCATATGTCTAGATACCCAATCCCAATGTCTTTCATAGAAAATTGACACGGAAATAATTTGAACAAGAATTATTGGGACAAGTATAATAGCTAACATTCTTCCAAATAAACTTTTTGGTGTTATGTTACGTAATCTCATTATCTATACTTTTTTTTAATCATTATTAATTCTGTCATCGTGAGTATGTAGCATCCATCCTATCCCTCTAACTGTTTGCAGATAAATGGGGTATCTTTGATCATCTTCAATTTTACGTCTTATTCTTGCAATTGCCACGTCAATAGATCGAGTTTCCATATTACCACCGAGTGAGTCATTAATATCATCTCTAGAAAAAGCTTTATTTGGAAATTTACAAAAACAATCTAACAATTTCTGCTCAGATGTAGTTAGATGAACAGGTAAATCATTTTTATATAAGTTTAAAGATTTTTGATTAAAAGAAAATGGTCCAAATCTAGTATTATCTTCAATATTAGTTTTCTTAAGATTTTCAGGACGTCTTTTAAGTATATTTTGTATTCTTAGTAATAATTCTCTTGGTTCAAATGGTTTGGTCATGTAATCATCTGCCCCATACTCGAGACCATCAAGTCTATCCTCAGGATTTGACATGGCAGTTAACATAAGAGTTGGTATTGAATTCGTTTGTCTTATTTCTTTTAAAAATTCCAGACCATTTTGTCCTGGCATCATTATATCGATTACTAACAAGTCAAAAATTAAAGACTCCATAATTTTTTTAGCTTGCTGGGTATTTTCAGCGTCGGAAACTCTAAAATTATTATTTTCTAAAAATTTTTTTAGTAATTGTCTAATTTTTTGATCATCATCAATTATTAAAATATGAAAACTTAATTTTTTTAGATCTTGATTATACATTTTACAAAAACAGGTCAGCTAACATTGAATTTATTATATTTACTCAGTAATAAATCTTAAAAACAATAAAAATACTAAAATACTTAATTAATTACAAAACTTATTTCTTAATATTTGATTATTTAACTATAATGTGGATTATAAATTATGTCTAAATTAGGAGGAATTTTTCTTGGATAACTTTTCATTTGATAATCGTGATGGCTATATATGGCATAATGGAAATTTAGTTGAATG
The DNA here is from genome assembly GCA_003279355.1 of SAR116 cluster bacterium AG-335-N04. Classification (GTDB taxonomy): domain Bacteria; phylum Pseudomonadota; class Alphaproteobacteria; order Puniceispirillales; family Marisalimonadaceae; genus Marisalimonas. The sequence goes on along the minus strand of QBZS01000009.1, from coordinate 27,076 downwards.
GAAAACAGCTAACATTCATGTATTAAATCATGGTTTACACTATGCTAGTTGTGTTTTTGAAGGTGAAAGAGCATATAAAGGTAAAATTTTTGAAACTAAGAAACATACTGAACGGTTGTTTAACTCCGCCCATTCACTTGATATGGAAATACCTTATTCAAAAAAAGAAATAGAAAAAGCAAAAGATCTTTTGCTTGAAAAAAATTCACTGTCAGATGCTTATGTAAGACCAGTAGTTTGGAGAGGTAGTGAAATGATGGCTGTTTCAGCACAGTCAACTAAAATAAATGTAGCTATTGCTGTTTGGGAATGGCCAAGTTATTTCGATCCAGACCAAAAAATGCAAGGGATCAAACTTGATATTGCTAAGTGGAGACGTCCAAGTCCTGAATGTGGACCTGTTCATGCTAAAGCTGCTGGTTTATACATGATTTGTACACTCTCCAAACATGAAGCAGAAGCAAAAGGTTATAGTGATGCACTAATGTTAGATTACAGGGGCCAAGTTGCTGAGGCAACAGGCGCTAATGTATTTTTTAGAATGCCAGATGGAAAACTTCATACGCCATTAGCTGATTGTTTTCTTGATGGAATTACAAGAAGAACAGTGATGAAACTTGCTGAAGAAAATGGTATTGAAATTATTGAACGAAAAATTATGCCAGAAGAAATGGCTGAGGCTGAAGAATGTTTTTTAACAGGTACAGCGGCAGAAGTTACTCCAGTTCAATCAATTGGAGATTACAAGTTCAAACCAGCTGAATTTTGTTTAAAATTGACAAAAGCTTATTCAGATTTAGTTAATGGTAGTTAGAAAAGATACTAAATAACCCATTTTTTTGTTGCTTTATCATCAGATAAATTATAATCAACCCATTTTTTTTGTTTGTTATTTTCCTCAACTTTCCAAAAAGGAGCTTTTGTTTTTAGCCAATCCATTATAAAATTACAACTGTCAAAAGCGTTTTGTCTATGTTTTGCAGACACACCAACAAAAACAATTTGATCTGACGGTAATAATTTACCAACTCTATGTATTACAGTTACTCCAGTAATATTCCATCTTTCACAGCTTTGTTTAACAATTTTTTCAATTTCTAATTCAGTCATTCCAGGATAATGCTCGAGTGTCATTGCATCTACTAATCTATTGTTTCTTTCATCAAAACCTCTGACAACGCCAACAAAATTCACAATTGCACCTGTTTGATTTTCTCTTAAAATTTTAGTCTCCTCTGAAACATCAAAATCTTGATTCTGTATTTTGATTTTAACTGGGATCGTTATTTTTCTATCCATTTATCCACCTGTCACAGGGGGGAAAAAAGCTATTTCGTCATTATTACTTATTTTTGTTTCAGCAGAGCAATATGTTCTGTTTACAGCAATTTTAATTAAATCTTTTTTTACAAAAACTTTTTTGTAATTATCGTTCAAATTATTTAGGTAATTAATAAGTTCATTTATGTTTTTTACATTATCAGGTAGTTCAATAAGTTCTTCTGACTTACCAATATGTTCTTTAATCCAAGAAAAGTATTTTATAACCATTACTCACTCTCATTTTTATTATTTTTAAAAAATAAAACTAATTTCATAATATATTGAATTCCAGTTACAAAAGTAATTATGGCTGCAACCCATAGAAAAGTATATGAAATAATGCCTAATGCTTCGATATTATAGGAAAAAGTATTTGTTCGCCAAACTAAAAAACTGCCACAGGCAATCAGTTGTATTGTGGTCTTCCATTTTGAAAGAAAGGTTACTTCTAAGGTAATATCATAACCAGCAATACTTTCTCTTACACCGCTAATTAAAATTTCTCTCAAAACGATTATAAGTGCTGGTATAAAAGCGTAATTATATTCGAACATATGCTCTGAAGCTAAAGCAAAAATTAATCCAATTACTAAAAGTTTATCAGCAATTGGATCTAGAATTTTTCCAAAATTGGATATGACTTTATATTTTCTAGCATAAAAACCATCAAAATAGTCAGTCATACCAGCTAAAATTAACAAAGGAGTAGCAACTATTGCACCAATTTCACCGCCATAGATAACAATTAAAGGAAGTAATAATGCTGTTAAACATCTGAACAAAGTTAAACCATTAGGTATTGTGCTTTTAATTAAACTTTCTTTTAGCATTTACAGCCTTACTTAATATCTATTTTGCTATCACAATAAAGGTAAAATCTATTATAGTTAAGAAATTATTATTAATTAAAAAAGTTAAATACTTTTAGTGCTGTTGACTTGTTAATTCCTTCAACTTTTAATAAATCCTTTAAGCTGGCTGTTCCAACAGCTTTTGCTGAACCGAATTCATCAAGCAATGATTTCTTTCTTTGAGCACCTATACCGTCTATTTCATCTAATGGGTTTTGAAATAATCTTTTTTTACTTTTAAGTCTATGGCCAGTAATGGCGTATCTGTGAACTTCATCTCTTAATTTTTGAAGAAAAAATAAAATTGTGTTATCTTTTTCAAATATAATTTTATTGTTATACTTGGTATAAAAGCTTTCTCTTCCTGCATCTCTTTTTATACCTTTAGAAACTGCTAATACTTCAATATTTTCAATTTTCAATTTTTTTAGTACAGATAAAACAGTATTCAAATGACCTTTCCCGCCGTCAATTATTAATAAATCAGGATAATTTAAAGTAGCTTTTCCAGTAAACCTTCTTTCAATGACTTCTTTCATCATCAAATAATCATTATTATTCAGGGTTTCAGTATTTTTTGATGAATTTTTATTTTTCCACTCAGAATTTATATTATACTTTCTGTATAATGATTTCAAAAAACCATCCTCATTAAAAGCTATCATTGCACCTACAGGTGATTTGCCTTGATGGTGAGAGTTGTCATACACTTCTAATTTTTTAATTTCCTTTGTAAAATGGAAGGCATCTTGAAGTTTTAATAAATTTTTTTGATTTGATGATTTCTCATAGATTTTTCTATTTAGGTTTTCTTCAGCATTTTTTAGGGTAGAATTAATAAGCTCTAATTTTTTACCTCTTTGAGGAGACTCAATTTCAACTTTAAAAGCATGTTTTGTTTTCAGAAATTCTTCAATGAGGGATTTATCTTTAGGATATTCATTAACAAGTATACTCTCTGCTGGAATATTTTTTTCGTAGAATTGGCATATAAATGCTTGCATGATTTCATTTTCATTTACATCAGTTCCATTTCTTCCAGGATTAGGGAAATAAGATTTTGATCCGTGGTTACAACCGTTCCTAATGATAGTCATTTGAATTACGACTTTATTATCTATTTTTTTTATAACTAAAAAATCAATATTTTTAACGTTTGGTATATTAATGTTCTGACTAGCATTTACTTCTGTTAGAGCTTTAACTCTATTTCTAAAAATTGCTGCAGCTTCAAAATTTTGTTTATTAGACGCATCATACATTTTCTCTATTAAATTTTGTTTTATTTTTTTTGAATTTCCATTTAGAAAGTTTTTGGCCTCAACCACAGTTTTTTTATAATTTTCTTCAGATATAAAATTGACACAGGGAGCGCTACATCTTTTTATTTGATATTGTAGACAGGGTCTAGTTCTTGATTTGAATATATTATCATTGCAAGTTCTCAGTAAAAATGCCTTTTGCAATGTTTCAATTGTTTTGTAAATCGTTCTTTTAGATACAAATGGTCCAAAGTATTCTCCTCTAATAGTTCTTGATCCTCGATGAGAAGATATTTGTGGAAATGGGTGTGACAAATTAAATAATATAGAACTAAAACTTTTGTCGTCCTTAAGTAATATATTGTAAATTGGTTCGAATTTTTTAATTAAATTCGACTCTAATAATAGTGCTTCAACCTCAGACGACGTAATAATGATCTCCATTTTAACTGTACTTGAGACCATGTATGTTAGTCTTGAGTTAAGTCTTTTTGGCTGAGTGTAAAAACCAACTCTATTTTTTAGATTTTTTGCTTTACCAATATATAAATACTCTTCGTTTTCTCCCAACATCTGATAAATTCCAGATTTGTCAGGAATTGTTCTTAATTCATTTTTTATAACCTCAATCCCGTTACTAAGAGAAGGTTTAGTCTTTTTTTTCATATAGTAAATTTTGCACCTTAAATTAATTTAATAAATAGTTTGTTTAGTTCTTTTTACTAAATTTACTTCTGTAATTTTCTTTAAAAGCAACCATCAATCCTAGTTCTTTTTGTTGCAAGATTTTTATTTTATCTCTAATTTTCGCAGCCTCTTCAAATTCAAGGTTGCTTGCTGCTTTTTCCATATCTGACTGAAGTTCTTGAATTGATTGTTTTATACTTTTTCCAACATGTTTAGAACTTTTATTCTCTTCATCTTCTTCACTAAGATTTTCTAATATATTAGAAATTTTACTAATAACTGTTTTTGGAGTTATTTTATTCTTTATATTATAATCAATTTGTTTTTTTCTTCTTCTGTTTGTTTCATCAATAGCGTACTGCATTGATCCAGTTATTGTATCAGCATATAATATGACATTACCTTCAACATGTCTTGCTGCACGTCCTATAGTTTGAATAAGTGATGTTTTTGATCTAAGGTATCCCTCTTTATCAGCATCTAATATAGCAACTAGTGCGCACTCTGGAATATCTAAACCTTCTCTTAAAAGATTAATTCCTATTAGCGCATCAAAAATTCCTAATCTCAAATCTCTTATTATTTCAATACGTTCAAGTGTATCTACGTCTGAGTGAATGTACCTCACTTTTAAACCAGCCTCAAACATATATTCACTCAAAGCTTCAGCCATTTTTTTGGTTAGTGTGGTAATTAAAACTCTATTTCCTTTTTTAGATTGCAACTTTGTTTCATGAATTAAATCATCAACTTGAGTTTTAGTAGGTCTTATAGTTATTTTAGGATCTATAAGCCCAGTTGGTCTGACTGATTGTTCAATAAATATACCATTAGTTTTATTTAGTTCCCACTCTCCAGGAGTGGCTGAAACGTGAATAGTATGAGGTCTAAAAGCCTCCCACTCTTCAAATTTTAAAGGTCTGTTATCCAAGCAAGAAGGTAATCTAAAACCATATTCTGATAAAGTAGATTTTCTTCTAAAATCACCTTTATACATTGCACCTATTTGACTTACTGTTATGTGACTTTCATCTGTAAACACAAGTGCGTCGTCAGGTAAATACTCAAAAAGAGTAGGTGGAGGTTCACCAGGATTTCTACCCGACAGGTATCTACTGTAATTTTCTATTCCTGGGCACGTCCCAGCAGCAAGCATCATTTCAAGATCAAAATTAGTTCGTTGCTCAAGTCTTTGTGCTTCAACTAATTTATTGCTTTTGTATAAGAAATCTAAATGATGTTTTAACTCCTCTTTTATAGACTTTATAGCTTCATTTAAAGTTGGTCTTGGTGTAACGTAATGAGAGTTAGCATAAATTTTAATCGAACTTAATTTTGACAGTTTCTGCCCCGTTAAAGCATCTACCTCAAATAAATTTTCAATTTCATCACCGAATAAAGTTATTCTCCAAGCAACAGTTTCTAGGTGTGCTGGAAATATCTCTATTATATCTCCTCTAACTCTAAATGTACCTCTTACAAAGGACAAATCGTTTCTAGTGTATTGAAGTTCAGTAAATTGTCTTAATAATTTTTGTCGTGGAAAATCTTGTCCTTCTTTTAAAGTCATTGTCATTTTTGAATATGTTTCTACTGATCCAATACCATAAATACAAGATACTGATGCGACAATAATAACGTCTTTTCTTTCAAGTAAAGCTCTTGTTGCAGAATGGCGCATTCTATCAATTTGATCATTAATACTTGATTCTTTTTCTATATATGTGTCTGAACGAGGTACATATGCCTCTGGTTGATAATAGTCATAGTATGACACAAAATATTCAACAGCATTTTCAGGGAAAAAATCTTTCATTTCTCCATAAAGTTGCGCTGCAAGTGTCTTATTAGGAGCCATTACCAATGCTGGTCTATTTAGTGAATTAATGACATGAGCCATAGTAAAAGTTTTACCTGAACCTGTAACACCAAGTAAAACTTGATCTTTTTCATTATTATTAACACCTGAGATTAACTCGTCTATTGCTTGTGGTTGGTCTCCAGTAGGAATAAAGTCAGATTTTAGATTAAAATTAGATTTCAAAGAATTTGAAATATTATAATTTAATTTTTCAATGTTGTTCATTTTCATTAAATACGTAATTAATTTGGCATAAAAATCTTTATATCAAAAAATTACTTATTAATTAATAAAAAAGATTTTTAACAACTATATTTTGTAGTAGATCTTAATAATAACAAAGTTTCTTTTTTTGGAGTTTAAATATGACTTTTATTTCTGACAGTTTGAATAGAATAAAACCTTCTGCAACAATGGTCATAACAGCCAAAGCAGCGCAATTAAAAAGAGAAGGAAAAAAAGTTATTGGATTATCGGCTGGTGAACCTGATTTTGATACTCCCGATCATGTAAAGGTAGCCGCTATAGATGCAATCAACAAAGGATATACAAAGTACACGAACGTAGAAGGTATACCAGAACTTAGGCAAGCTATAATTGATAAGTTTAAAAAGGATAATGGTTTGAGTTATTCAATAAATGACGTGATTGTAGGTACTGGTGGGAAACAAATTTTATTCAACGCACTAGTTGGTTCTATAAATAAAAATGATGAAGTGATAATTCCAGCGCCATACTGGGTATCATATCCTGATATGACTTTGTTAGCTGGAGGTAAACCTGTTATTATAAGTTGTACTCAAGAAACAGAATTTAAACTTACAGCTAGAGAATTAGAACAAGCTATAACTAAAAAAAGCAAGTGGTTGATATTAAATAGTCCGTCTAATCCAACTGGATCTTGTTATTCTAGAAAAGAGCTTGAAGAAATTGCTGACATTGTGAGAAAACATAAAAATTTATATGTTATGACAGATGATATATATGAATATATAGTTTATGACAACTTTGAATTCTTTACATTTGCTCAAGTTGCTCCTGATTTAAAAGATAAAGTGTTAACTGTAAATGGTGTTTCAAAAAGTCATTGTATGACGGGTTGGCGAATTGGATATGCAGTTGGTCCTGAAATTTTAATCAAAGCGATGATTAAAATTCAAGGACAGTCAACTTCCAATGCTTCATCCATTTCACAGTATGCTGCTTTGGCAGGAATAAGTGGAAGTAATGACTTTTTAAAACCTTGTTTAAAAGCTTTTGATGAAAGGAGACGCTTTGTTGTAAGTAAACTCAATAATATTCAAGGTATAAGTTGTTTGTTGCCTAAAGGAGCCTTTTATGCTTATCCAAATGTTTCTGGCTTAGTAGGAAAAAAAACAAACGAAGGAGTAATATTAAAGAATGATACAGATATTGTTGAATGGCTCTTAGAAACAGCAGAAGTAGCAGCCGTACCTGGAGTAGCTTTTGGATTAGAACCTTTCTTTAGAATCTCATATGCAACAAGTTTAGACTTGTTAAAAGAAGCGATGAATAGGATTGAAAAAGCAGTATTAAGCTTATCTTAAAAATTGTGGAGTGGAATATGTTTATTAAAAAAAATAAGGTTTGGAATTTAAAAGAAAGCAGTATTACAAATGAAAGTGTTTTTAATTCACGACGAAAAATTATTAAAAATTTAGCTATAGGCTCCTTAGTTGTTCCTAGTGCGTCATTAATTCCTTTTACAGCATTTAGTTCATTTTATCCTCCAATGACTAACAATTTCTACAAAGTAGACAGAGGTCTTACAAAAGAAAGACTAGCAACTACTTATACAAACTTTTATGAATTTGGCTCAAGCAAAAATATTTGGAGAAGAGCCGCACAGCTTAAAACAGATCCTTGGTTATTAACAATTGATGGATTGGTAAATAAACCATTAACTATAGATGTTAACGATTTATTAAAAAAAATTGGTGGAATTGAAGAAAGAGTTTATAGATTTAGATGTGTGGAAGCATGGTCAATGACAGTGCCTTGGGCTGGTTTTCCTGTTAAAAAAATCTTATCACTTGTTGAGCCAAAGACTGATGCTAAATTTGTAAAGTTTGAAACTTTTTTTAACCCAGATATTGCGCCAGGACAAAAACAAAAGTGGTATCCATGGCCATATCAAGAGGGTATAACTGTTGAAGAAGCAAAAAATGATTTAAGTTTTATTGCAACAGGTATTTATGGCAAAAAATTACCTAATCAGAATGGTGCTCCACTACGCCTAATTCTTCCATGGAAATATGGTTTTAAATCTATAAAATCAATTGTAAAAATTAGTTTTGTAAACAAAAGACCAATAGGTTTGTGGGAAAAACTTGCACCTAATGAATATGGATTTTGGGCTAATGTTAATCCAAATATACCACATCCTAGATGGTCACAAAGATCTGAGCAACAATTAGGAGTTGATGGAAGGATACCCACGGTTATTTATAATGGATATGGTGATCACGTAGCTTCCATGTATAATAAACTAGAGAAAAGTTTGCAGAATAATCTTTTTAGATAAACGAATGTAAATCTGTTTATGAAAAATAATTCAAAAGTTATGAATAATCATTTTAGCTTAGGTAACGCATTTTATGATATTGCTAAACCAGCGCTATTCCCAAATCACATCTTAAGATTTAGAAATAATAGGGCTGCTAAACTAATTGGTTTTGATGGCCTATCAGATGATGAATGGATAGATTATTTCGGGAAATTTTCTAAATATCCTGGAGTAAATCATGGTCCATTGGTTTTAAAATATCACGGTCATCAATTTGGACATTACAATTCTGAATTGGGCGATGGAAGAGGTTTTCTATTAGCACAGTTTTTAGATAAGAATAAAAACTTATGGGATCTTGGAACAAAAGGATCTGGACAGACAAAATATAGTAGAGGAGGGGATGGAAGACTAACATTGAAAGGAGCAATTCGCGAATTATTAGCTACAGAGTTTTTATCTGCATTAGGTGTGGCAACTAGCCAAACTTTATCTATAATTGAAACTGAAGAGAAACTTCAAAGAAATGATGAGCCGTCTCCAACTAGATCTGCAGTTTTAGTCAGAAGAAGTAATGGTCATATAAGAATAGGTACTTTTCAAAGATTAGCCTATTTAAATCAACAGGATAATCTCGAAACACTAATAGATTATTTAAGAGATAACTATTTTACTTATATTAATAAAAGTAGTAATCGTGATGTTTTTATAGAGACAATTTTTTTAGAATGTGTAAAAAACATTGCTACCTCAATGGGTAAAATTATAATTTCAGGTTTTGTGCATGGCGTTTTAAATACAGACAATTTTAATGTCACTGGTGAAGTTTTTGATTTTGGTCCATGGAGATTTATACAATATGCAAATCAAAATTTTACTGCGGCTTATTTTGATCATAATGGAAGGTATTCATTTGGTAGGCAACCAGAAGCGGCATTGTGGGCTTTAACTCAGCTAGGTAAAAGTTTCAATAAGTTAATTAATGAAAAAAGAATTATTGAAATATTAAACGAATTTTCCACAAATTTTCACTTATCTCTTAAAAGACACTTTTGCTGGAGAATTGGAATACATGATATAGATTCTAAAAGCCTAAGTGAAATTTTGAATGTTTTGTTAAATGAAAGTGAAAAACATAAAATAGAATTTGCGTCCTTTTTCTATGATTTTTTCGGTGGCAAAGAAGCAGTAATAGACTGTTTGAAGACTAATTATGGAAATAAATACAAGGTTGAAGGATTTTTGAAAATTACAGATATTCTTAAAGACAGCCAATCATCTAAAGGAGCTTTAGAAAAAAGAAAATTAATAAATAAAAATAGAGAAAATATGCTCATAGATGAAGTGGAGCAAATATGGGAGGAAATTAATAAAAATGATAATTGGAAATTATTAGAGAAAAAAATTAGTAAAGTCAGAAAATTAGGTGACGCATTAGAGTCCCAAAAGCTTGTTAACTTTTAAAACAGTTTCCTGATTTGTTTTAAGTGTGTTTTTGTTATAATGGAAAATTTTTCCTTCAAATTTTTTTAAAATTCTTAGGTCTTCAAGATTTTTTAAGAAATTAGAAATTTTACCTGTTTCTTTTGAGAATTTTGAAACAAATAAAGGTATAGGTAATGTTGCAGTTTCTGAAACCATATTAACACTATCGCTGGTTACTATAATATAATCAGTTATTCGCAAAATTTCTGGATAAGGGTTTTGTTCAGATGAAGTTACTATTTGAAAATTTTCATCATGTTTCATAAATGAGTAATTTAAAATTTTAGCAGCCTTTAGAGGTGTTCTTCTAGAAAGCAAAACAAGTAACTTACAGTCAAGATTTTTTGTCGCTTCAAGTATTTTCATACTTAAATAATAATAATCACAATTCTTGGGTTTGTATCTTTTACTATTCCCGCCAATCATTAAAAGAACAAGATTTTTTTTATTTCCTTTGATCAAATTTATTTCTCTTTTTTGAAATTTATTTAATTCATTAAAATTAAAGAAAGTAAGTGCCCCTTTTGTTTGTATTACATTTTTGGCAGTTATGTTGTCGTGTTCTGGAATAAGTAATAAATCAAAATATTCAAAAGGTAATTTTGGGTTTTGAATATGAATATTTTTAACTTTATCTTTCAGAATAAATTTTAAAGCAATTGAAACTCCAGCCATTCTTTTGCCGGTTGTAATTATAAAAGAAGGCGGAGATTTATTTTTCAGTAAATGGTCTTTAACAGTAGAAATAAATAATTTTCTAGTTAATGGAAACTTTTTTAAAAAATAAGGTGGATTATATCTAACTAATTCAAAATTTATATTCAATATTTTGGCAAGTGCTAGGGACTGATTTTCCATTCCTTTTGTTCCATCGCTTATTACCCAAGTATCGGTTTTTGTGGACTTTTTCAACTTCTAACTCACTAAAATTTATTATATTCTATAATTAAATAATTTTCTGAAATAAAATTGTATATATGTACTCATTATAGTAATATTATTACAATTTATTTACTAAATACTATAAAGAACTATTAATAAAATGAAAAACGAAAAAACTAAGTTGGATAGTATTGATCTTACAATACTAAGCGAATTACAAAAAAATGGTAAAATCAGTAATGTAGAACTAGCTTATATAGTTAACATTTCTCCACCATCATGTTTAAGACGAGTTAAATCTTTAGAGAACAGGAATTTCATTCGAGGTTATAACGCTATTTTAAATCCAGAACTCTTAGGTTTTAAAGTAACAGTGTTTGCTCATGTCGGACTTGAAAGTCAAGCTGAAACTGATCTAAAAATTTTTGAAAATTATATCTCTCTTTTTCCTGAAGTAAGAGAGTGTTATATGCTTGTTGGAGAAGTTGATTTCCTATTAAAAATTGTTGCTAAAGATTGGGATCATTTTCAGACATTCTTAACAAAAAATCTTACTCAAGCTCCTAAAGTTAGTAATGTTAAAACTTCATTAAATATAAGAAGTATTAAAAGTTTACCAGAAATTCCATTTGAAATTATGTCGGAATAACTTCAATTGACAATATTTCATAATGTTTTGTTCCACCAGGAGTGGAAACAACAACAGATGCACCTTCTTCTTTGCCTATTAATGCTTTAGCTATTGGTGAAGCTGTTGAAATGAGTTTCAACTTCAGATTAGCTTCATATGGTCCCACTATTTGATAATCTATTTCCTGATTATTCTCCTCATCTAAGATTTTGACTTTAGTCCCAAAAGTTACAGTTTCACCTGATAATTTACTAAGATTTATTACTTCGGCTCTACTAGTTACATCCTCGAGTTCTGTAATTCTTCCTTCAATGAATGATTGTTTATCTTTTGCAGCGTGGTATTCAGCATTTTCTTTAAGATCACCATGTTCTCTGGCAACTGCAATTGCCTGTATTACCTTAGGTCGTTCAGATTTTTTTAAATCACTAAGTTCAGATTTAAGCTTTTCAAGCCCAGATAATGTAAATGGTATTTTGTCCATATTAAATTTTCCAAAAAAAATAAATCATTTTCTAAAATTATAATACAAATTATACACTATTCAAAGTATGATTGAAGGGATTTGATTTTTAAATGTTTACTTTTTATGGATTTTATAGCTAATGCGGCTGCTTTAGCACCTTGTAGAGTAGTATAATAAGGTATTTTATTTATAAGTGCAGTTTGTCTTAGAGAAAAACTGTCTTTAATTGAATTTGTTCCTTCTGCAGTATTAATAACAAGCTGTATTTCTTTAGATAACATTGAATCAACTGCATTTGGTCTACCCTCAATTACTTTTTTAATATATTTAGTATCAACATTATTATCATTTAGTTTCTTAGCTGTTCCACTTGTAGCGCATATTTTGAAACCTAAATTTTCAAAGTCCTTTGCAATCGCAATAATATTCTTTTTATCATCATCCTTGATGGAAATAAAAACTTGACCTCTTAGTGGTAAATTAATGTTTGCACCAAGCTGACTTTTTGCAAAAGCTTCACCAAAAGTTGATCCTATTCCCATGACTTCCCCAGTAGACTTCATTTCTGGTCCCAGAATTACATCTGTTCCTGGGAACCTTGCAAAAGGAAAAACAGCTTCTTTTACAGATATGTGTTTCATTTTATTTTGGGTAAGTTTAAAGTCTGATAATTTTTTTCCTATCATAATTTGCGATGCTATTTTTACAAGAGGAATACCAGTTGATTTAGCAACGAAAGGGATAGTTCTGCTACCCCTGGGATTTACCTCTAGTATAAAAATTTTATCATTTTGAATTGCGAATTGTATATTAATAAAACCGATGACCTTTAATCCTTTAGCAAGTTTTTTAGTTTGTAAAATTATTTCGTTAATAATTTGTTTATTAAGGGTTTGAGGTGGAAGAGCACAAGCTGAATCACCAGAATGTATGCCTGCTTCCTCTATATGTTCCATAATGCCTGCAATAAATGTTTCTTCACCATCAGATATAGCGTCAACATCAACTTCAATTGCGTTTTTTAAAAAACTATCTATGAGTACAGGATTATTTCCAGATACTTTTACAGCGTCATTTATATAAATTTGGAACTGGTCATTATTATATACTATTTCCATAGCACGACCGCCAAGAACATAACTAGGTCTTATAACAACTGGAAAACCAATTTTATTAGCTATTTCAATAGCCTCGTTTTTACTACTTGCAACATCATTTAATGGCTGATTTAGTTCTAATGCTTGTAGTAGTTCTTTAAAGCTCTTTCTATCTTCAGCTAAGTCTATCGCTTTTACAGATGTTCCTAAAATTTTTATTCCTGCTTTTTCTAGACCAGATGAAATTTTTAGAGGTGTTTGTCCTCCTAATTGCACTATTGCTCCAATCACCTCTCCATTTCTATTTTCTTTTTCAATAATAGAAAGAACATCTTCATGAGTTAGAGGTTCAAAATATAGCTTATCGGACGTATCATAATCAGTAGAAACTGTTTCAGGGTTACAATTGATCATAATAGTCTCGTAGCCTGCTTCTGTTAAACTGTACGCTGCGTGAACACAACAATAGTCAAACTCTATACCCTGACCTATTCTATTTGGACCTCCTCCAAGAATAATAACTTTATTTTTTGTGGAAGGGTAAACCTCGCATTCATTAATATTATTTTGCTCATAAGAACTATAAAGGTAAGCAGTTTCAGAAAAAAATTCGGCAGCACATGTATCAACTCTCTTGTAGGATGGAAAAATTTTAAGTTTATAACGAAGCTCAGATATTTTCTGGACGCTTAAGTTAGTTAATTCTGATATACGTTTATCAGAAAAACCCATAGACTTTATGTTTCTTAAAAATATTTCCTCTAGAGGAAATAAATTTTCTTTTAATTTTTCCTCAACATTTATTATACCGGCTATTTGTTCTAAAAACCATTTATCCCATCCAGTAATTTTTGAAATATCTTCAATTGAGACATTACATCTTAATGCTGTTGATATTCTTAAAATTCTTTCAGGAACTTGTTCAGCTAACCAGCCTGATATATTGTCTTTGTCATTTAATGCTTCATTTTGAGATGGAAAAGGTACATCATTTAAACCAGATAAATCTGTTTCTAGAGATCTAAGAGCTTTTTGAAGAGATTCTTGAAATGATCTTCCAATGGCCATTGACTCTCCTACAGATTTCATGGAAGTTGATAAAAAATTATTACTTCCAGGAAATTTTTCAAATGTAAAACGAGGTATTTTTGTAACCACATAGTCAATAGTAGGCTCAAAACTTGCAGGTGTAGATTTTGTAATATCATTTTGTAATTCGTCTAAATTATATCCAATGGCAAGTTTGGCAGCAACTTTAGCTATAGGGAAACCAGTCGCTTTAGAAGCTAAGGCAGATGATCTACTAACTCTGGGATTCATTTCGATTACAATTAATCTACCATCAATTGGATTTAGCGCAAATTGTACATTTGATCCACCAGTATCAACACCAATTTCTCTAAGTACCGCAATACTGGCATTACGCATTTTTTGATATTCTTTGTCAGAAAGAGTTAGTGCTGGAGCCACAGTTATTGAATCTCCAGTATGCACGCCCATTGGATCTACATTTTCAATAGAACATATAATTATACAGTTATCGGAATGATCTCTAACAACCTCCATTTCATACTCTTTCCAGCCAAGAAGAGACTCTTCAATAAGTACTTCTGTGTTTGGAGATAATTTAAGTCCATTAGAAACAATCTCAACAAATTCTTCTTTATTATATGCGATGCCACCTCCTTCTCCTCCAAGTGTGAAGGATGGCCTAATAATAGCTGGTAATCCAACAAACTCTAATGCTGAATTAGCCTCATCGTGATTTTTGGCAATTTTTGCTCTTGCTGTATCTAATCCTATTTTGTTCATACTCTTTTTAAATAATTCTCTATCCTCAGCTTTATTAATAGATACTGGTTTGGCACCAATTATTTCTACATCATTTTTTTTAAGAATACCTGAATTATACAAGTCCAAGGTAGCATTTAAAGCTGTTTGTCCACCCATAGTTGGAAGAATGGCATCAGGCTTTTCTATTTGTATGATTTTTTCAATTATATATTTTTCTATAGGCTCAATATAAGTTGCATCAGCCATTATTGGGTCTGTCATAATAGTGGCAGGGTTAGAATTTATTAAAATTACTCTTATACCTTCTTCCATAAGAGCTTTACATGCTTGCGCACCTGAGTAGTCAAATTCGCAAGCCTGACCAATAACAATAGGACCCGCTCCAATAATTAAAACTGATTTTATATCACTACGTTTTGGCATTTTTTGATACTTTTATATGATTTAAAAATTCTTCAAATAAATAAGAAGACTCAGTTGGTCCAGGAGATGCTTCAGGATGGTATTGTACAGAAAAAATTGGAAGATCTTTATGTTTGAGGCCTTCTATTGAACTATCAAACAAAGAAGTGTGAGTAATTTCAAAACACTTAGGAAGAGAATTTATATCTATTTGATAACCGTGATTTTGGCTTGTTATTTCAACTTTGTTATTTATTAAATTTTTAACTGGGTGATTAGCTCCTCTATGTCCTTGAGACATTTTACTAGTCGTAGCTCCAAAAGATAGCCCAATTAATTGATGCCCAATACATATTCCAAAAACAGGAATATTTAATTTGAATATTGATTTAAGTAGTTTTCTACATTTTGATTCTGTTGCTGCAGGATCTCCTGGTCCGTTAGATAAGAAAATTCCATCTGGTTCAAAATTTTCAATTTCTCCAAAATTAGTATCTTCTGGTAACACAACAATATCAGCATTTAAATTTACTAGGTGCCTTAGTATATTTCGTTTGACACCAAAATCGATGACAACTATTTTTGGTTTAAAATTTCTATTTTCTATATTTTTTTTGGATAATAATTTGTGAGGACGTTCAGTAAATTTATATTGCCTCTTTGTAGTTACAAAAGACGAGAGATTTAAACCATCCATTTTAGGGTGTTTATTTAATTCAGATTTCAATTCATTTAAATCAAAATTACCGTTTTCATCATAACATATCATCGCATTACAACTTTTATATTTGCGTATAGTTTTAGTTAGTAAGCGTGTGTCAATCCCAGAAATCCCAGGAATGTTGTTAAAAATTAACCAATCATTAAAGCTTTTTTCAGAACGCCAATTAGATGGAGATGATGGAGGTTGCCTTACAACAATTCCTGCCACAGATCTAGTTTGTCCTTCATCATCAGAACTATTTGAACCTATATTTCCAATATGAGGAAAGGTAAACGTAATTATTTGACCCGCATATGAAGGATCTGTAACTATTTCTTGGTAGCCTGTAAAAGAAGTATTAAAACATAATTCGCCTAAGCTTCTTTTTTTTGAACCAAAAGATGTTCCGAAAAAATGTGAACCGTCACTTAAAATTAATATACTATCTAATATTTTTTTATTAATTTTGTTTAAATCAAATGGAATATAACCGTTATCTGGAAATTCATTTTTTTGATTTGATTTTTTCATCCTAACCTTTAACTTTTACCTACAAGTTCAAGCATAAGAAATAATGTATTAATAAAATTTTGGGAATAAAAACTAAATAATTTTTACGTATTTTTTTCATCAAAGATGTAATTAGAATGTATTATTATTTTCGTCAATAAAATTAAAAAAAATTAGTTAAATTAATACAGATTTTATATATTTTTATTTGCATTAATACTTTTAATATCAATAACAAAATTGAGGAAAAAGCAATGACTATAAGAGAAGATATAAAAAAAAATTTAAAAGAAGCAATGATAAAAAAAAATGTTGATTTAATTAGTGCCTTAAGACTAGTTATAGCTTCAATTAAAGATAGAGATATAATAGCTAAAGGTAAAGGAAATAACTCAGGCATTAATAATGAAGAAATAATTTCCCTTCTTCAGACAATGATAAAACAAAGAAAATCGTCTATAGACATGTATTTGGAGGGTAAAAGAGAAGATTTAGCAAAAAAAGAACAAAATGAAATAGAAATAATTTCCAAGTTTTTACCCAAACAAATATCTAAGGAAGAAATAAACAATATTATTAATATGACTATAAAATCATGTGAAGCCTCTTCTATGAAAGATATGGGTAAAGTAATAAATTTATTAAAAAAAAATCACAATGGAGAAATGAACTTTGGGGATGTTAGTAAAATCGTTAAAAGTAAGCTAACTAACTAATAGATTTAATTGATAAAAAATAAATAAAATGGATATAAAAGAAGAAATCAAAAATTCAATTAGATTATCTGAGGTTATTGGAAAAAACATATCTCTGAAAAAACGTGATAAATCTAATTACATTGCTCTATGTCCTTTTCACAAAGAAAATACACCTTCTTTCAATGTTTCAGATGATAAAGGTTTTTTTCATTGTTTTGGATGTGGGAAAAATGGTGACATTTTCACTTATGTGATGGAAATGGAAAATGTAACTTTTGTAGATGCTTTGAAGAAATTGGCAGATCAAGCAGGAATAAATTATAATTATGATAAGTTTTCTGAAAATCCAAAATTAAAAAATCAACTTCATCTTCTAAAGAGAGTTTCTGATTCTTATGTACAAAATCTAAATGCCCCTATTGGAGAAAAGGTAAGAAACTATTTGTACGAAAGAGGAATAAATAAATCTATAATTCAAAATTTTAGAATAGGTTATTCTGGCAATTTAAAATCGAATGATTATTTGGTATTACGTTTGAAAGAAGAAGGTTTTTCTATTTCTGATATGATTGAAATTGGTTTAGTTAAAAATAATAAAAGCAAAAAGCATATTTTTTATTTTCAGCAGAGGCTTATGATTCCTATTTTAAATAACTCAGGAAAGGTAATTGGTTTTGGTGGTAGATTGATAGGAGAAGGTAACCCTAAATATTTAAACTCTCCTGAAACATTTTTATTTCACAAGAGTAAACAATTATTTGGAGTTATGAATGCAAAAAAATATTTGAATAATAAAAGATTAGTCGTTTGCGAAGGTTATATGGATGTTATTTCATTAACTTCACATGGATACCCTGCTGTTGCATCGTTAGGCACAGCATTAACAGAAAATCAGATTGAAAATATTTTTAATATATCTGATGAAGCTTTTCTGGTTTTTGACGGAGATAATGCAGGCCAAAATGCCACATTAAGAGTATTCGAAAAATATCTTCCAAAGTTGAAATTGAACAAAAAATTAAAATTTGTTTTTCTACCAGACCTTCTTGATCCAGAGGAATTTATTAATAAAAATGGCTTAAATGAATTTGAAAAAATTTTAGATGGAGCAATGAGTGCTCTAGACATGATATGGATGCAAGGTTTAAAAAAAATTAAAGAACATGATCCTGAAAGTCATGCTTTATTTTGGGATTATTTGAGAAGTAAAGTTAATTTAATTGAAAATATTAATATTAAACAAGCTTTTAGAGATGAAATTGAAAAAAGAATTAAATTATTTAGGAAGAAAAATAGTAATCCATTTAATAAATTGAATAATTTAGAAGTTTTTAATTATAATTTATTTTCAATTAAAAGAAATCTACCTAAAACTGGAATTGAAATTAAAATTGGAGCAATTATTTATATTATGTTATTGTCTCCTAAAATAAATCTGGAATTTGATGAAAAAATTTCTTTAATTGATTTTAGAAAAACTGAATTAAATGAATTGAAGCAAGCAATTCTAAAATCAGTTAGTAAATCACCTCAAATAAATTCTAGAGATTTACAGCAAGATATGATGACTAAAGGTTTTACTATCCAAATTCAAAAATTTATGCAAAATAACTATCCTTCAAGATTGAACTTAGATTCGAATGATATAAATGATGAAAACATAAAAAAAATTTTTCAGGAGTTATTGGACTTAGTTGATATAAGGAAGATTAGTTTTTCTGAGAATAATCAAAATAAAAAATGAGATAATGTATGCTGGCGAAAACTGAAAATAAAAGAAATACTAATAAAAATATTAATGATAGCCCTATTTTAGATCTTAATAATTCAGCTATTAAATCACTTATTAAAAAGGGTAAGGTAAGCGGTTTTGTTACGTTAGACGATTTAAACTCTGCTTTACCACCAGGAGAATATTCTTCAGAACAGATTGAAGATATTCATTCTGCGATTAATGATATGGGTTTAAATATAGTTGACCAGCATGAGGAAACTTCTTTAGAAGAATCAGATGATAAAAATGCTGGAAATTTATCTGATGAAGAGGGCGCTCGTTCTGATGACCCCGTAAGAATGTACTTGAAAGAAATGGGATCAGTTGAGCTTTTATCAAGAGAAGGTGAAATTTCAATTGCAAAGAGAATTGAAGCTGGAAGAGAGTTAATGGTTGGTGGAATTTATGAGTCACCATTAGCTATGAGAGCTTTTATTAAATGGAGAGATGAAGTTGATGATGGAACTATGCTGTTAAGAGACATTATTGATCTTGAAACAACATATGCCCGTATCAATGGTGGAGCTAATGAACCAGAAGTTTCAAATGATAATCTCAAAAGTGATAAATCGAATCAGCTAAATCCAACTTTAAAAATACATGAAATAAATGTCAGTAATACAAATGATGATATTCTTGAAAAAAATAAGGAAAAAGACAAAATAAACAATAACGACGATAGTGATGATGTAAATGAAGATGATAGTGAAGACGAAAATGAGGAAGATGATATTAATTTGTCTTTAGTTGCTATGGAAGCAGAAATTAAAGAGCAAATTCTAAAAATGATAGATGAAGTTGCTAAAACTTTTAAAGAAATTCTTACGCTTAGTGAAAGAAGAATTGCAAGATTAAGAAAAGGTGAAAGTTTAGTTCCAAGATCTGAAAAAAGATTACATGAACTAAGGATTTTACTTATTGAACAGATGGAAAAGATTTACCTTAATAATAATAGACAAGAAGAGCTGATAGATCAGATGTATGGTCTAAACAGGCAAATAACCAATGTAGAAGGATCTTTGTTAAGATTAGCTGAAAGCTCTGGTGTAAAAAGAAAAGATTTTATTAGTAGCTGGGTAGGTAACGAAATTAACCACAATTGGGCAATAAAGCCTGGAAAGTCAAAAAATTGGGATAAATTTGCTTCAGAATATAATGATCAAATAGTAGGAATTTGCGATCAGGTATTTGACTTTGTAAATAATGTTAGTTTGCCTATTCAAGAATACAAAAAACTTGTACAAATAATACAAAGGGGGGAGCGTGAAGCTGCTCGAGCTAAAAAAGAAATGGTAGAGGCTAATTTAAGACTAGTAATATCTATTGCTAAAAAATATACGAATAGAGGTCTTCAATTTTTAGATTTAATTCAAGAAGGTAATATTGGTTTAATGAAAGCGGTTGACAAATTTGAATATAGAAGGGGTTATAAGTTTTCGACATATGCTACGTGGTGGATAAGACAAGCCATAACACGTTCGATTGCAGATCAGGCAAGAACTATCAGAATACCAGTTCATATGATTGAAACAATCAATAAACTTGTTAGAACATCAAGACAAATGCTTCATGAAATAGGTAGGGAACCAACACCTGAAGAATTGTCTGAAAAGATTTCAATGCCACTTGATAAAGTAAGAAAAGTTTTAAAAATTGCTAAAGAGCCAATTTCACTTGAAACGCCAGTAGGTGACGAAGATGACAGTCATTTGGGAGATTTTATAGAGGATAAAATGGCAGTTCAGCCTCTTGAAGCTGCTATTCATGCTAATTTACGAGAGACTACTACTAGGATATTAGCCAGTCTAACACCAAGAGAAGAAAGAGTTTTAAGAATGCGATTTGGTATTGGTATGAATACTGATCACACATTAGAAGAAGTTGGACAACAATTCAGTGTTACCAGAGAAAGAATTCGTCAGATTGAGGCCAAAGCCTTAAGAAAGTTGAAACACCCAACAAGATCAAGAAAATTAAGGTCATTTCTAGAAAATTAAGTTTCAATCTTTATACACTTACTCTTTACATAATTAAATTGTAATTGTATAAACCAGCTTTAAAAAATATGAAGAAATTATAATTATACAGGCCTGTAGCTCAACTGGTTAGAGCCCTCCGCTCATAACGGAGTGGTTGGGGGTTCAAGTCCCTCCAGGCCTACCATTTTCCAAAAAATATCCTTAATTTTTTTTTTAGAGAAATTTTAATTAATATATTTTATGATTATTTAAATTTAAAAATCTTTAAGGGTAAAAATGACTAAAAAAAAATATAAAGATTTAAGAAGTGCAAGATGGTTTTCTCCTCAAGACGTCAGGTCTTTTGGTCATAGATCCAGAGCAATGCAGATGGGTTTGAGCAAAGATGACTGGGAAAACAAACCACTCATAGGTATAATTAACACGTGGTCTGATATACAACCTTGTCATACACATTTTAAACAGAGAGTTGAAGATGTCAAAAAAGGTATCTATCAATCTGGAGGGTTTCCGGTTGAACTTCCCGCTATTTCTCTTGCAGAGATGTATGTAAAACCTACTACCATGCTCTATAGAAATATGCTTTCAATGGAAGTTGAAGAGTTAATAAGATCCCATCCTATAGATGGTGTTGTCTTAATGGGAGGTTGTGATAAAACAGCACCAGCTTTAACAATGGGATCAATAACTTTAGATTTACCCATGATTTTTTTGCCAGCTGGTCCAATGTTAAGAGGTAATTTTAAAGGTAAATTTTTAGGAAGTGGTTCTGATGGCTGGAAATATTGGGACGAATTAAGAGCGGGCAATATAAGTAATAAAGATTGGGAAGATGTTGAAGCTGGAATTGCTAGATCCTACGGACATTGTATGACAATGGGAACTGCAAGTACAATGACTGCTATAACAGAGGCTCTTGGATTATCACTACCAGGTGCCAGTTCTATTCCAGCCGCAGACTCAAACCATATAAGAATGTCAACAGATGTAGGAAGAAGAATTGTTGAAATGGTTTGGGAGGATTTAACTCCATCTAAAATAATAACTGAAAAATCAGTTGATAATGCTGTTACTGTAGCTATGGCAATGGGTTGTTCCACAAATGCTATTATTCACTTAATTGCTATGGCAAGGCGAGCTGGTGTTAATTTGACAATGGATGAGTTAGATCAAAAAGGAAGAGAAATTCCTCTTATTGCTAATATTAGACCATCTGGTAAAGATTATTTAATGGAAGACTTTTTTTATGCAGGTGGTATTCTAGCTCTAATGCATGAATTGAAAGAAAAACTTAATTTAGATGAAATAACTGTTTCAGGGTTAACTTTAAGAAAAATTATTTCTGAAACAAGAACTATCAACGATGATATAATTCGTCCATTGGATAATCCAATTTATAAAGAAGGATCATTAGCAGTGCTTAAAGGTAATTTAGCTCCTGATGGTTGTGTGATTAAACCAGCTGCATGCGATATGAAATTTTTTAAACATAAAGGTCCAGCTATAGTTTTTGATAGTTATCCTGAAATGAAAGATATAATTGATAGAGATGATTTTAATGTCACAGAAGATCATATTTTAGTGCTAAGAAATGTTGGTCCGGTTGGTGGTCCTGGTATGCCTGAATGGGGCATGATGCCAATTCCAAAAAAACTTCTCAAAAAAGGGGTTAGAGACATGGTTAGGATTTCAGATGCCAGAATGAGCGGCACTAGCTATGGAGCGTGTATTCTTCACGTGGCTCCTGAAAGTTTTATAGGTGGTCCATTATCCTTGTTAGAGACCGGCGATATTATTGAAATTGACATCGAATTGCGCTCAATTAATATGTTGGTTGAAAAAGAAATTTTATCCTTAAGAAGAAAAAACATTAAACCTAAAGAACCTAAAGCGGGAAGAGGATGGTTATGGATGTACAGTAATCACGTAACACAAGCAAATAATGGTTGTGACTTTGATTTTTTAGAAACAAATTTTGGAAAATCTGCTAAGGAACCAGACATTTTTTAAGGTGTCAGATGATAAATAAAGAAATAAAAAAAATTTACTTAAATTCAAGTGTCGCAACAATATGTACAGCATTATTTAAAGGAGGGTTTCGAAACCAATTTATTCAAGGTATTTTTCCTCTTAACCCAAATCTTCCAAATATGGTTGGTTTGGCGTTTACTGTTAGATATATTCCAGCAAGAGAAGATCTGAATACGTTAGAAGTTTTCAAAAATCCTAATCATCCTCAACGAGTTGCAGTTGAGAAATGTCCAAAGGACTATGTTTTAATATTTGATAGTCGTAAAGACCCAAGAGCTGCTTCTGCAGGCGCTATTTTGGTTACTAGATTAATGGTCAAAGGGTGTGCTGGGGTAGTGACAGACGGTGGTTTTAGAGACTCGAATGAGATAAAAAATTTGCAAATACCCTCATATCATAATAGGGCATCGTCTCCTACTAACCTTACATTACATCAGGCTGTGGACATAAATGTGCCGATAGGTTGCGGTGATGTAGCAGTATGGCCTGGAGATTTATTGGTAGGCGATAAAGAAGGAGTAGTGGTTATACCAGCCCATTTAGTAAAAGGGATTGCTGATGAGGTAAAATCTATGACAATTTATGAAGATTACGTGATTGAAAAAGTTAGAAAAGGTTCGTCAATAAAAGGATTATATCCATTAACAGATGAAAAAGAGAAAAGTGATTTCGAAGATTGGTCAAAGAGTAATTGAAGTATATATTTCATAAGTAAGGGGAGTTAAATCATATGGACTATAATCAGACTTATGAGGAACACTCAAAAAGTATAATTTTAAATGATTCAGATAACATAATTATTGCATTAGATAATATGAAAGCTGGACAGTATTTAAAAAATTTTGATGTTATTATAGATTCACCGATATTATCTGGACAGAAGATAGCAAGAGTTAATATTTCTAAAGACAGCCCAATATATAAATACGGAACCATTGTTGGTTTTGCTGATTCTAATATAGTTAAAGGTCAGGTTTTAACTAATTCAAATGTTGTTTTTAAAGAATTTATTAGAGACCACGAATACTGTTCAAAATATCAACCAACTAGATTTGTAAACGCATCAAGTGAAAGAACATTTTTGGGATATAAAAGACCAGATGGAAATGTAGGTACTAGAAACTTTATTGCAGTAGTTTCAACAGTAAATTGTTCTGCGACTGTAGTACATGAAATTGCAGCACATTTTACTGACGAAATTCTTAAAAATTATCCTAATGTTGACGGTGTAGCTGCGTTTAGTCATTCTACTGGATGTGGAATGGAACTTTCTGGAGAGCCTATGGACCTGCTTCATAGAACTCTGGGAGGATATATAAATCATCCAAATGTAGCTTCATCTTTAGTTGTTGGATTAGGGTGCGAACGATGTCAAGTTGGTGGTCTTTTTACTAAGCAAGGGTTACATGAAAGTTCAAATTTAAAAACTTTAGTCATGCAAAATAATGGTGGAACAACCGCAACAATTAAGGCTGGTATAAAATATGTAGAAGAAATGTTAGATGAGGCTAATAAAATTCAAAGGGAAAAGGCTCCTCTATCATATCTGATGGTTGGGCTTCAATGTGGTGGCTCAGATGCTTTTTCATCTTTATCTGCCAACCCATCTTTAGGAAAGGCTGTTGATATATTAGTGAGTCATGGTGGTACAGCTATTTTGTCAGAGACACCAGAAATTTATGGTGTTGAAAATAGTTTAACTGCTAGGGCTGTAAGTGTTTCTGTAGCAGAAAAATTAATGGACAAAGTAACTTGGTGGAAAGAAGTTTATTCTGTAGGTAGAGATGTACAAATAAATGGAATAGTAAGCCCAGGTAATCAAAAAGGAGGACTTGCAAATATTTTTGAAAAATCACTAGGGTCTGCAATGAAGGGCGGTACAAGTGGATTGATGGAAGTTTATAATTATGCAGAAAAAGTTACAAAAAAAGGTTTTGTATTTATGGATACGCCCGGCTTTGATCCTGTTTCTGTAACAGGCCAAATTGCTGGAGGTGCAAATTTAGTCGCGTTTACTACTGGCAGAGGATCATGTTTTGGTGCTAAGCCAACCCCTTCGATAAAACTTGCCACCAATACTAATCTATATAAAAAAATGAATGAAGATATGGACATTAATTGTGGGTTAGTAATTGACGGTAAAAAAAATATTGATGAAATGGGAGCTGAAATTTTTGAAGAATTTATTTCGTTTGCCTCTGGTAGAAAAACAAAAAGTGAAATTTTAAACCTTGGGCGACACGAATTTGCTCCATGGCAGATTGGAATTACTGGTTAATTATTTTTAAAAAATTGTAACAGAAAAACTCTTGTAGAAGATGCTAAAGAGGTTTTTCTATTAAGATCTATTTGAGTGATTATATCTTCAATTGAACATTTTTTCATTTTAGAAACTATTTTTATAGCTTCCCAGAATTCTCTCTCTAGTGACAATGAAGTTCGGTGTTTGTTTATCGTTATAGATCTTTTGATCAACATTTAATCACACTTTCTTATCTCAAAAAGTCCAATTAGTTCAACATGTGAAGAAAATAGGAATTGATCAATTGGTTGAACCCATTTTAATACATAATTATTTTCAATCAATAATTTTGAATCTCTTATAAATGTATTAATATTACAAGAAATACTTACTACAATTGGTACTTTAGACGTTGCAATATTAGAAAATTGCAAATGTGCACCTGATCTTGGTGGATCAATGACAACCGCGTCATATTTTATTAATTCTTTTGGATTTAACGGTGTTGTTTTTAAATTTCTATTTTTTGTAACAACGTTATTATTTAAGCCGTATTTTTTGGCTGCTTTATTAATTGCCTCAAGAGTTTCATGATTTATTTCAAAAGCATGAATTTTATACTTTTTTAATAGAAGAGGTATAGTTATTGTACCACAGCCAGAAAAAAGTTCGCATATAAGCTTATTTTTATTGATATTCTCTAGGGCATTAATTGTATTGTTAACAATTGCGTTTTCACCTTCAAGAGTTGCCTGTAAAAATCCACCTGGAGTTGGGTAAATTGTTGAGGAAAACAATTTATTCGTTAAGCTTGCATTTGTTGTAATAAATAGAAGATCTGTTGTTTTATCATTACTCTTACGGTTAAATCTAATAACATTATTTTGTAATAAAGTTTCATTAAGTTCGGTAAATTGATTGAAAGCAACTTTCTCTAATCCATCTATCAACAAATCAATACCATTATTTAAAAGGTTAGCATGAATACTAATTGTTTCACCAATCTGAAGAAGATTATTGAGAGGTTTTTCTAAATTATTTATTAACTTTACAAGTTTTTCATCAAGTATAATACATTCATTTATTTCAGTGACAAATTTAGTTCTATATTCATTAAAACCAACTATTGTAGTCGCTTCAATTTTTTTTGCCGTAAACTTAGCGTGTCTTCTACTTCTTAAAGATGATACCATAATTGGCTTAACATAAGTATTTGAAGATAATTTTAAAATTGGAGTCGAAACTTTTTTAAATTTCCAATTTTTATAATTATTAAATTTCCAATGTTGAAGTGTACAGCCGCCACACTTAAAAAAGTGTCTGCATTGAGGATCAATTCTATCGATTGATGACTCTTTTATTTCAATTATTTCTGCTCTTATTCCCTCCGAAGAAAAATGAGTAGGTCGAGCTATAATTGTTTCATTAGGTAAACTAAAAGGAATAAAAAAATTAACCTGTTTTTCTTTATATTTAAATTCCGTATGTAAAGACGAAACACCTTCTCCTCTAGATCCAATATGGTTAATTGCAAGAGTTTTAGAGTCAAAGTTTCGAGGTAATTTATTTTTTCTTTTCATTTTTGAAATATTTTAGATCCTTGCCACAAAGCTTTTCCACTTACTTTTAATATTTCTGATGAGATATGGAATGGGTAAAATGTTTCTAAGTATGGTTTTATACTCATTTTAGTATTATTAATTTCGCTTATTTTAATATAAGCCAAAAAGAAATTATTTTTATCATGTAGAAGGTATAAGTCAGGCTTTATATATTTATTTATTCCAACATCCACAATAGTAGTTACCATACCTTTATCTGTATTAGTTTGGAAAAAAAATAAATTTTCTAATTTTGAGAAGTCTGAATCA
>QBZS01000008.1:0-36344 GCA_003279355.1 SAR116 cluster bacterium AG-335-N04 | reverse complement strand
AACAATTTTCATAATGGTCTCCCGTTAAGGCGAATTAATCATTATAATGATAATAATTCATTAATGCGACTAAAATTAAAGAAAAACATTATATGCATCATGACCCTAAATAATGAAAAATTGACAAATAAACAAACAAAGTTTGCAAGCCTTGTGGCAGAGGAGGGTATGAGCAATACCCAAGCTTACGTAATTGCCTACAATCCCAGTAAAAATGCCAAACAAAAATCAATACATGAAATGGCGTGTAGGGTTTTCGCTAACGTCAAGGTTCAGTCAAGGATTAAGACTATTCAGTTCCAAATTGAACAAGAAAAGCATATGAAAGCTCTAAGAAGGGAGGAATATGTACTAAACCGTTTAACAATAGAAGCTGAATTTGGAAATAATGCCAATAGTCGTATTAGAGCTTTAGAATTGCTAGGCAAAACAGTAAATATGTTCAATGACAAGCAAGAACTTAAAAAAGAAATGCCAAAAGCTAGTGAAGAAGTTAAAGAAGAATTAATGATAAAGTTACAAAAGCTTTTGTCTTCTTAATTTTTACTAATGAAAAAAAATAAATTTTTTTTTAAATTTTTTGATTTCAAATTAGTCAATAAACGTCAATAAATATTAATTAATGTCAATTGAAGTAAAATAAAGTTTTTTCTTAAAAATTTGCAATTTTTGTTAAAATATGTTAAAAATTTTTTAATTTGTTTGATACGAATATCGAATATGTGTTTAATCACTTAATAAGATATGAGTAGCAACTTGGTGTTTTCTTTAACACCATTTAATCAAACATATTAACTAGTATTTATTTAATTTTATGAATTGTCATATAATTACATATTACTGATTAACAAATTAAAAAATTTTGTAGATACAATTTTTTTTTTTTAATTCTTATTTCTATATCCTCTAATTCAAATAAAATTGATTATTAATCCAAGAGAGTTTACGATTTCGTAATATTTATTATTGGTTTTGGAGGAGCATTATGCCTAGGCATAGAGGCACATATAATCCTGAAAATCATGAGGCATACGAACTCAGTCGTTCACGCATTGAAAACTTTGTAAAATGCCCGGCTTGTTTTTATTTAACTCAAGTAAAAGGAATTAAGTTCCCAAGCATACCCGGCTTTAACATTAATGAAGCAACTGATATTCTTCTTAAAAGAGATTTTGATAAATTTAGAGGGGCAGAAAATACACATCAATTTTTGATTAACTTAGACATGGGGCATTTAGTTCCTTTTGAACACCCGGACTTTGAGCTTTGGACTCAAAGCTTGCATTTTGGAGCGCAGGGGAGAATGCATTTTATTCATGAGGCAAGTAACTTGAAAGTTGGTGGTGGGTTAGACGATGTTTGGTTTAATAAAAATACGGAAGAATTACATATAGTCGATTACAAGAGCACCTCACAAAAAACAGACGGAAAGGTCATTTCATTAGATGATAAGTGGAAGGCTGCATACAAAAGACAAATGGACTTGTATGTGTGGGTGATGCAAAAAAAGGGTTTTAATGTTAGCTCTACTGGATATTTTTTATACTGCGATGGAGATCGTTTTAGTGATTACAGCTTTCTTAATGAAAAAGACGCGAATATGAAATTTAAAATGAATTTATTGAGTTACGAGGTTGATCTTAGTTGGATTGAACCAACACTTTTGAAGATCAAAGGTTGTTTAGATCAAACTACATGTCCTAGCCATGATCTTGAATGTGAGTACGGACAGTTTCTTGAAGCAATTGGGAGTTAGTAATTTTTTTATAGGAGGATTTAAATGGCAAATTTAAATTATTCTACATTAAAAGAGATTCATCGCTTAAAACGTGAAAATTATAGTGACGAATTTAGTATAAGAATACACAGATCTTTGAGTTGGATTAATAGAGCAGAAAAAAATGACGAAGATCTAGATTCTCGGCTAATTTTTTACTGGATAGCCTTTAATGCGGCTTATTCAGAAATACAATTTAGTAGTTCTTTTAACTCAGAAAGAAGAGTGTATAGAGAATTTTTTGAAAAAATTTTGAAGTATGATGAAAGTGAAATTATTTACAACGCTATTTGGAAAGAATTTTCTGGTTCTATTCGGAATCTTTTAAATAACCAGTTTATTTTTGGCCCCTTCTGGAATTTTCAAAACGGACACGAAGGGTTTGAAGACTGGGAACAGAAGTTTTCAGAGAGCAAATCAATTGCTCTTAAGGCTTTGCAAAATAAAAATACATTAACAATTTTAGAAATACTCTTTGATAGACTTTACACATTGCGCAATCAAATATTGCATGGTGGAGCGACTTGGAATGGAAAAGTCAACAGATCTCAAGTCACAGACGGCCAGTCAATAATTAGTTTTTTAATACCACACTTTCTAGAAATTATGATGGATAACCAAAACGAAAACTGGGGTAAATTATCCTTTCCAGTAGTGGAGGTATAATTTTTAAACTTTAAAAAATCGAGGTAAAAAAATGTTTGGAAATATTGAAGGTATAAATATTGGTGATATTTTTAATTCAAGACAAGAACTTCGTGAAGCAGGAATTCATGCACCAACAATGGCAGGTATTTGGGGAGCTCAAGAAGGTGCTTATTCAATTGTACTTTCTGGAGGGTATGAAGACGATATAGACGAATTGGATTATATTTTATACACCGGACAAGGTGGGCAAGATGTTCCGGGTGGCATACAGGTAGCAGATCAAAAATTCACAAAAGGTAATAGAGGTCTTCAATTAAGTTGTCAGTATCAACTTCCTGTAAGAGTGTCACGTGGATTTCAAATTAAAAACGGTCCAACGTCTGGTTACCGTTATGACGGTTTGTACTACGTGTCTAAATACGAGAGGATAAAAGGGAAAAGAGGTTTTTATATTTGTCGGTTCCACTTGCATAGTGAAACTAGTTTTAATGAGTTGGAAAACAAACTTTCAAGTAATTTCAAGAATAATTATGTAAGCCCAAGTAGATCTTCATCAACTGTAAACAGGTTAAACAGGAATGTTGCATTGAGTGAAAAAGTTAAGAAAACGTATGACTTTAAATGTCAAGTTTGCAATGTTAAACTTAATTCACCCTCTGGTCCAATTGCTATAGGTGCTCATATCAAACCTCTTGGAATACCTCATAATGGACCAGATGTTATACAAAACATGTTGTGTTTATGTCCTAATCACCATGATCAACTTGATTATTATTCGTTTTATATTGAACCTGAAAATTTAGAAATAATTGGTTTAAACGAGCTTAAAAATAAAAAACTTACAATTAATTCTAAACATAAAATTGAAAAAGATTTTCTGACTTATCGCAAAGAACAATATTTTAAAAATAATAAAACAACAGAGATTTAAGATTGAAAATTTTAAATAATATCCCGTTAATGGATGACAACAAGCTCACTAAATTATTTGCGAATGCTCTTGAAATGAAAAGAAAAAGAAAGATGGAAGAGAATGCAGATAATGTAATTAAAGCAGTACAACAAGAATGGGACAAAAGACTAAAATTACAAAAAGAAGGTAGGTATAAGGCAGATACACCCGATCAAGGTGTTTTAAAAACAGTTGGATACAAGGTGGGTAACGATGGTATTAGTAAAGAAGTTCGAGAGTATCTTCTTGATTATATTCTAACAAGTCAACTTCCACCAATAGGTACACCTGCTTACATAGCAGAGTGGGGTAAAGAAAGTTCTGCATTAAGATATCGAAAGTTACACAGGGTAATACGAGTATTAGCATCTTCAGCCAAGACACTTGGTTATATGATAAAAGCAGAAACAGAATGGGAAGAAGATCTTTTATATATTGAAAAAAAGTGGAGCCATTTAAAAAATAAATGATTTAATTTGTCACATTTTAAAAATATTAACGTTGGATAGTATAAGTAACTAATTTAAAGGAGTTAAGATGCTTGATTTGGATCAAAATTGTGTATGTCCTCATTGTAATAAAACATTTTTACTAAAGGAAAGCTTAGATAAAACCATTGTTAAAAACTTTGATAAAACGATGAAAGCTCGTATTAAAACGGCAGTGGATGAAAAAGAAGCAAAATGGGAAACTGAAAAAAAATTACTTAAAATTCAGGAAGCAGAAAAAGTTAACAGATTAAAAGAGGATATGCGTCAAGCCACTAAAAGAATTGATCAAGGATCAGTTCAATCACAAGGTGAGGCAGGTGAAGTGCTGATTGAAGAAACTCTTAAAAATAAGTATCCAAATGATGATATCCTTGAAATTCCCAAAGGTAGAAAAGGGGCCGATGTCCTTCATAAAATTAGAGCTAATTCAGGGAAAGTAACAGGTACTGTTTTGTACGAGTCCAAAATAACAAAAGTTTTTAAAAAAGAATGGATAAAAAAATTAAAAGCAGACATGAGTGATAACAGTTCGGATATGGGTGTAATTGTAACTTCAGTTTTTCCAAGTGGTATGAAAAAAGCATCATTAGTAGATGGTATCTGGATATGTAGTTTTTATGAATTCGAAATACTATCATTAGCTTTGAGAGAAAATATGATTAATCTATTTAAAAGTAATTTAGTAAGATCTGTAGACGGACAAGTCCCCCAAAAATTATTTGAATACTTAATCAGTAATGAATTTAAATTAGCAATGGAAACTATGCTTAAACCAATTCATGAAATGGAAAAACAAATAGTGAGTGAAGAAGCAGCTTTTAGAAAACAGTGGAAATTAAGAAGAGAAATGATCAAGAGTGTTTTAATAGGTGCAAATGACTTTACAACTAGTGTTCAGTACATTGTTGGGAGTGGTTTTCCACAAATTGAGGGTTTGGCTGAAATGGATCAAATAGGAGAATAATACTTATTAGTTAAGCTCTGCTGAGATTATACTTCCTAAATTTTGTAATTTATCTCTAAAAATTAGTTTTATATTATTTTGGTTGGCGATGCTTTTACAACCTTGAGTAGGTTTAGAAGAATTAGACACAACATACAAATAAGGATTGTTTAGTTCTCTATAATTTTGTTTCGCAGTTAATACTTCATCACAACTTTCCTGAGATACTGATCGGTCTTTATCAGATCTATGTTTGCATTGAATAATAGCAGATTTATTATTAGAGGTATTTATTAC
The DNA here is from genome assembly GCA_003279355.1 of SAR116 cluster bacterium AG-335-N04. Classification (GTDB taxonomy): domain Bacteria; phylum Pseudomonadota; class Alphaproteobacteria; order Puniceispirillales; family Marisalimonadaceae; genus Marisalimonas. The sequence goes on along the minus strand of QBZS01000008.1, from coordinate 31,236 downwards.
AATTAAATCCGCACCATAATCGTAACTTTGTTGTGTTAGTCTAACTTGAAAACTATTGTAAATTTCTAGTTCGGATTTAACGTACTTTTCAAAATTTAGAGGCTCCATTGTATCTATGTCCTCAAGAGAAATTGAGGTTTCATTCTCTCCAAGTAGACTGCTTGTAAAGTCAGACGGATTTATTGAAGTAGGTACAAAAACTCCTTTTGCAATATTTCTTTTATTTACAAGAATATTGTCTAAAACGAGATCAAACGAGCTCTTATCAAGCATTCGGTGCTTTGCAAGTGGTGTAATAACCCTAACTGGCTTTGTTTGTCCTATTCTGTATGCCCTGTCTGTACACTGATCTTCTACTGCTGGATTCCACCATCTTTCTAAATGAATTACATTATTAGCGGCAGTAAGTGTTAAGCCAACCCCTCCAGCTTTTGGGGACAATATCATTACATCAAATCCTGTAGGATTAGTTTGAAAGGTATTTACGTATTCTTGTCTTGAAGACCCTTTTACTAACCCGTTTATTATTAATGGCGTGTGAGCCATTTTATATTTCTCACGAATAACACCAGCTAAGACTGGTTGCATAGATCTACGTTCAAGAAATATTAAAACTTTTTCATTCTTTTGATTAATTCTATCTAGTTCAGCAAATGTAATCTTCATTCGTGCAGAAGAGTTTATAAAGTCATCAATACCTAATCGATCAGCTTGTTCTGGCATCGGATGTAAGGAGATATTCCTAAATTGATGAATAGCTTGTATTGTAGATATTTGATCGGATTTTAAATTATTATGCGCGTTTGAATACGCATCATTTTGCAAATTTTCCATTAATTTAGTTGTTTCGGCACTAGATACCAAAGTCTTCTCAGGTATGTCATCTTTTATAACTTCGTCTTTCATTCTTCTTAAAACGAAAGGTGGATGTTTTTTATTAGGTTCCAAAAGTAATTTAGATAAATCTTTTAATTTCTCAATATTATCTTCAGGGTATTCTTCTAAAAAGTTTTTGAGAGTGTATGGTAATCTAGCTGGAGAAAGTATATCAAGTATTTGCCAAAGATCTGCAAGAGAATTCTCAACCGGCGTTCCTGTTAAACCGATTGCAAAGTCTGAATTAATAATCTTTGTAGTTTTTGTTAATAAACTTCTAGGATTTTTTGCTTTTTGAATTTCATCAAAAACAACACATGAAAAATTTATTTCAGCAAGTGATGTGCTATAATCTCGTAGCGTCTCGTAGGTAGTCAAAACCCAATCAAACGTAAAAAGTTCTTCAATATTTAGAGTAGATCTGCCGTGCAAGATATCATTACCTTTTGACATTTTAAACTCTTTTAAAGAGTTTCCGTAAAGTCTGCATAACAAGCCTAACCCTCTATTTGTCAAATGCTTATTATGTTCATCTTCCCAATTTTGTAATAAGCTAACTGGAGCAACAATCAATACAGGTTTTTTTTCAGAAACTATTTTTTCTTGTTTTAACAAAGATAAAAAAGTAAGCGATTGGAGTGTTTTTCCTAAACCCATATCATCAGCCATTAAGACACCGGGCATACCTTGATTGTAAGATTCAACAAGCCACTTCAGCCCAACTTCTTGATGTCTTTTTAGGGTGATTTCAGGACTTATATACTCACTTTTAATATTATTAATTAATTTATTTCTGGCACGGATAGTAAGTTGAAACTTGATATCTTCAAAATTTTCTTCAGTCAGTAATATAAAGGGCCCGTCTTTTTTTTCTTTTTCAGGATTGTCTTCGGGAGGCCTGTCTATGTCATCGTAGGGCAGAAGACTTTTTAATTGACCTAGAAAATCAGAATCCGTTTTTATTTTTACTCCATTAATTTCTGTTGTATCATTTGAGTCATCAAGATTTTTCTCTATTGTTTTAATTACTCCTTTTAGATCATCTTTAGGAAAAGAAACAATTTTGTTTTGAATTTCAAAATGATAACTGTCTGAAGACCATTCATTTGCTTCTTTAGCTAACCATGGTAATTCAGGTGGTTTCCAAATTCCCAAACCAGTTACTCGTTCAGAAAACTGTTTGGTTTCAATAAATAAATTATCTATGTTAATACGATTATCTTCAGCTTCTGTGTCATTTTCAGCTTCTTTTTCTTTAATAGTTTCTTTGATAAAAAGTTGAGGGTTTCTTAAGAAACTTCTTTTCTCTTCAACTTTATTAGACTTAGAAACTTTATGAACAACGGATAGAGCTTCTCTTAAAGTAGGGTCTATAAAAAGATAATTACCGGATCCTAAAAGATATGTTTTTTTAACTTCGTCAATTTTTTTAAAGTGAGATAGAAATGCATTAGATTCGTTTTCATCCAGAATTTGTTCGTCTTCTTCTATTATTTCTTCACTTTCTGAAACTCTATCTTTTATTTGTTTATTAAAAAGAACAGGGTTTATTTCAGGAGAGTTATAATTTCCTTTAATATTAACAGAAAACGCAGAAGCGTGTTGCATTGTGATATTTTTAATTTGTCCCTCAAAAAATATATCTTTTGAAATTTTCTCCGGAAGAAAGGATTTAAGGGACGATATAAAATCTGTATTTTTATCCAAACTGAATGGTTGAGTAGATTTTCTAAAGTTATCAATGGTTTCCCATGTTTTATACAAACTATATGGTAATAAAAAAAGATTATTACCTCCTTCAACAAAACAACCTTTACGATTAGCTGGCCATGGGTTTGCGTTTCTCAAAATTGAGATCCAAATTTTGAATTCACTTTGTGAAAAATTTCCTTTTGTATTAATCTTCATTCTAAAAGGAAGTTTTGGAGGTAGGCTAATGGCTTTAGATTGTTGCTCAGTTAGTGATGAAACAAAATCGAAACTTAAGAAATAACCAGAATTATTATTCAGCTTACTTATGTTTGGATCATTCTCTAATATTTTATTTTCTATTATAGAAATCAGTTCTAATTGTGAAATGTCTGAAAAACCGTTCCATTGCTCCAAAGAGCACTTTTGCTTGTTTTTTAAAAGATAAAGCTCAAGCCCGGTTTCAACTATCTTATATTCAAAAATATTAGACATTTTGTTTATTAAATCCTTATACCAGTTTCTTTTCTAATATATCTTTCAACATCATTTACCCAATAACCTTTATGGACTTTATGCCAGTCTGAATTGGACCTTAGAGAATTAGCTGTATACAAACTTCTTAGAAATCTAGGTTTTTTTGAGTTGTTTTCTGTCCAAGCTCGAAAGCTACCACTATGACTCCATTCAGCAATCGTTAAACCATTAGACAATCTCATAAGCAAGACCGACTGATCTGATAAAGCTCCACTTAATTCAGCCCATCTTAATACTTTTGCTTCTTCATTATTCTTTTTTAATTCTCTTGCAGATGAAGCAGGTCTTTTTCCTAAAATAACTTCTGCATCAATTATATGATCTCCATCAAAATATCTTTCCCAAAGGTTTTGCCTAGGTTTGAACTGATGATCTGCATGTTGTTCAATAATTTCAAAAAATATTTTGATTGTTTGAAAAATTAACCATTTTTTTACTATTAAAATACATTTTTCTCTTAGCTTAGAGCCGCCAAATTTTTCTGGTATTTCTGGCCATCTTGATTGATTAATTCTTGGGTCACCAAAGCTTTCAATAAATAAGTTTTGAAGTTCGTTTCTTTTTGCTGCAGATATTTCAATTTTATCAAGAGGTTCAAGGTAACACAACATAGCTGCTGATCCATTGATCTCTCTAAACTTATTCTCTGGAGCTAAGATTTTAAGAAAAATATTAAAATTATCAAAATTCTCTTTATGAAATTCTTTATTTATTTTTTGTGCGCATTTTAAAATAGCATCTTTGACTAAAGAACTTGAGAGAAAAGCACCACGAAAATTCATTTTTTGCAGAACAGTAGTATTATTTTTTTCTTTCAGTATTTCTTTACTAATGTTTTCAGTTGCGTTTTTTACATCTAGAAAGTTAATAAACTCAATACTCTTCTTCCATCGCTTAGAAAAATTTTCTCTATTTTTATTTAGAACTTTCCCTACTTTTTTTGTTATGTCTTTGTCTTCATCAAATTGCATTATGAAGTAAGCTATTAAGGAGGACCATATTCTTGAAATATTTTTAATTTCAATATGTTTGAGATACTTATTGATAAACGAGTCTTCAGTACCACTTTTATAAACATAAGTAGCTACTAATTTAAGGTCCTTAATACCAATATTATCATCATTATCATTTAGCTTTTTATAAACTCTCAAAAATATTTCTTCAATATCTGGAGGATCAATTGGATTAAAATCACCATATTTTTCAATAATTTTTGTAGCAGTTTTTTCTAATACTGACTTTTGGTTAAGCCTTGGAAGATTTATTACAAACTTCTCAGGATTAGTTACAATATCTTGTAAAATTAACTTCATTACATAATCTCTGTTTAAATGTTTTTAGAGCTTGTTTTGATCTCGGAATATACATTATAACTCTAATATCAATTCTTCTGTTAGCTCTTCTATTCTCACTATTATTATTTAATCGTATTGGTCTTGTATCCCCAAATCCAGATATACCAAAAATTTCTCTTTTATCAGGGGAATAATAATTTCTTAATTCTCTATGATTAGTCATTACTTCATATGTACTTACAGCCCTTTTTGAAGACAGGTTTAAATTACCAATACTAATAGGGATATTATCTGTATGGCCCTCTATAAAAATAGAATCAACAAATACACCAGAGTTATTTTTTAACTTGCAGTTTTCTCTTTCTATATAAAATTTACTTCTTTCTTTAATAAAAACAGAACATTTTAAAACATTGAAAAAAGCATCTGAAATATCCAAAGAGGCTTCGTAAGCTAGAGAGGGATTTACTATTTGTGATTTTCCAGAGTCAAACAAAACACCATCAGGAAGTCTAAGTATTCCTTGCTTATAATCAACTTCAACTTTTATATCTTTTTTTTTCAGCTCATTTTTTAATTTTTCTAAAATTTTTTGTCCATGTCTTTGAGCAGTGTCCGAGTAACTTTCAACTGCCTGATTTTCCTTTTTTAATTGATAAGAAAAGTATACAATAATAATTAAAAATATAAATAATAGCCCAACCATAATATCAGTCATTGATATAAAAAATGACTCATCTTCATGATCACTAGATTTTCTTTTAAATCTTTGCATCTATTAATTGTTTCCTTGATTATTAGATGCTTTACGTTCGTCGGTTAATTCTTCAACAGCCTCTTGCAATGCGCCAACCGATGAGGAAAAATTATCATCGATTTTGATAACAAAATCAGACATTTTTTCAAGAGAACTTTGCATGTCAGTTTGTACTTTAGTAAAAATATTTGCAAGTTTTTGGTCTACGTTTTCGTACCTAGTAGAGTGTCTCTCAAATATCTCTGCAGTTTTAGAGAGTTCTGTTTCCATTCTTCTTACTGACCCAGACATACTTTCAGAAGTCGATTTTAATTCACCTACAGCTCTTATTACTGGTTCCATAAGTGGTTGAATTTTACTGGAAGCTGTAGATAGGTTGTTTACACTCTTATCAATTGCTTCTTTTGCATTATTTAGTCCTGTATTGGTATTAGACATGCCTTGGTTTAAGGCGACAATGCTAGTCTGTGTATCGTTAAGTTTTTGTGACAAAGTTCCAACTGCTTCTATTAATGAACTAGAACTATCTTTCAATGCCGCTGACAATTCATCTCCTGCGTTTTGGAATGCTTGTGCTGCATTTTCACCAGCGTTAGTTATTTTATCTCCAGCATTTGAAATTACTTGATCTGCATTTTCTTCTAAAGTGCCAATTACACTCTCCATCGCTTCTTTTATTCCGTCTACAGCTTCTTCCATTTTTTGTGCACTGTTGTTTGTAGCCGTTGTTAAGGCTTCAATTGCAGTAGTTAGTTGAGTTGTTAAGTCAGTAGCTCCATCACGCATTGACTGTTTCATTTCTTCAGCTGCAGTCGATAAACTTGCAGCTAATGCTTCAATTCTTTCAGACATCACGTTAGAACTGTCCTCGGCATTTGACTTTAATGTATCTGCTACCTCAGTCATTTGTTCTTTTATTATTTCAAAGGTTTGAGCAATATCAGAACCAAACTGATTACTACTATTCTCAAGTGTTCCAGATAAGTTTCCTAAAGTGTCACTAAGAGTGCCAAGTCTGTCACCTATTGCAGTTAGTTGATCTCCGGCAGCTCCCTGAACTTCATTTGCTACTTTCTCACTAATTTCTTTAATAGCCTCTATATTGGTTTGACCCATATTGTTAGCCATATCGTCTAATTTTTGTGTGACTGGCATCATAGCTGTTTGAATGCTTTCACCCAGTCTTACAGCTAAGTCGCTATTAAAAGTTTCAAGTTGTAAACTTTGATTTTTTAATATTTCAACTTGATCTAAAGCTATTCTGGCTTCAGATAAATAAACAACTAAGCTTTCTAATTTTTTTGAAATTTCATCAAATGACTTATCCCTTACCTTATCAATAAACTTAAGATAAATTGTAAGTAATATTGAAGAAAATAATGCAAATAAAGAAGTATAAAATTTAGCTGCAGATGCAGTTAAAAGTCCTTCAATTGCATTTTCTAAGTCATCAGTCATACCTTGAGTGGCAATTGTTAAAGCAGCAATTAATCCTAGAAAAGTAATAGTTAACCCAACACCAACAAAAATATTTGGAAGTATTTTAAGCATAGGGGTTTCAAAACCTGCTTCACTGCTAGAAAAAAACTCATAAGGTCTTACTGTGTTTTTCCATGCTCTATCATCTTCGTCCTCGTATTCACCATCATCTTCATTCTCATCATCAATTTCTTCGTTACTTTTTGGGGGCACTAAGGTTTCATAAAATTCAGCCCAGCAAATATTAATACCGGGTAATTTTTTCATTTCGTCATTTATGTCCCAAATTTGTGTCGAAAAATCGAAAGGACTTTTAGGTCTTGATAAAATTTCAATTGCTTTATTAAGTAATGGTTTTTGCTTACTAAACCAAATATAAGACGCAATTATAAATATTATAACAGCTGATATTAATACAACAAAAGCTAAAAAGGGGGCTATTTCAGTTATTCGGAATAACTCAATAAGAGGGCTCATAAAAGATTGAAAAATCTGCCCAATAAATACCATTACTTCTATCATTTATCACTCTTATTTCATTTTTTAAAAAACTGTCTAATATGTTAAATATATAATCTCAAATATCGAGTCTTTTCTAGAGGGATGAAACGTGGTTGTTAAAAAGAAAAATTTATCTAATTTAACGAAAAGAGTTAGTAGAAGACCAAAAAATCAAAAAGTAAATGAGCAGGCTGTCACTTCTGCAGAAATTGAAACCAAAAAAAATGATCCAGATAAGGAAAATTCAGTTGATAACAATTCAATTGAAATCAAACCTAAAGAAGAAAAAACTTTAAGAAAAATTAGGCAAGAATTACAAATAAAATTTGTTGGATGTTTTTTTCTTGGTGTTTTATTAATGGTTCTTTCACCTGAAATGTTTAGAGGTTATCTTCCAATAGCGGCTATGGTCCTATACTTTATTATGGGATATTCTGTTTTAAAAATAACTGCTGCAAAATCAATTTTTGCAGATAGTTTTTATTACTTAGGTTTTTTATTTACTTTTGCAGCATTATTAACCGCTATTAGTATGAATAGTTCAGATATTTCAGCAATAACTTCTCAATTAGGCACGGCTTTGTCTACTACTGTTTTAGGTATGTTAATACGTATCTTATTAAGTCATTTTGATCCGATTGAAACAGAGATTAATACTGCTGTTTCTGATGAAATGGCAAATATGGCAACAAGAATAAGAGGTTTAACTGAAGATCTTACAAAATCAATCAAAGAACAACTTGATGCCATGATGACAATTTCTAGTGTGTCAGAAAAGCAGCTTTCAGCAATTAATCAAGCATTAGAAAAAATAAGTAATATTGACACTCCTCAAGAGAGTTTAAATAGATTTGAAGAAAAACTATCTAATGTTTCTTTGGGTTTAAATAGTCTTATAACAAATGCAAATACAGCTAAAAATACTTTGCAAGACTTTTCAAATTCAACTAGCAATGTTGCGTCTTCACTTTCTGCATCTAATCAAATAGTTCAGGACTCTCAATCAACGGCTGGTGCAATGAGAAATATGTCTAATGAAGTTAGTGGTTTGGCAAATAACTTAACACAATCATTTACATCTCATCTTGATGCTATGAGAGAGTTGGCAAATTTATCTAACCAACAAATAACATCTATGAATACTGCCTTGGATAATATTTCAGCGATTAATTTGTCTCAAGAAAATATTCAAAATTTTGATAATAATATTTCAACATTAGGAATAAGGTTAAATAACTTGATAACTAATGCCTCAGAAGCAGAGAATAAGTTAGCTCAATTTGCAACATCTACTTCAGCGGTAACTAGTGTTTTAGCATCCTCAGGAAGAATTATTGAAAACACAGAAGCAACTGCAAGTAATTTAGATAGGCTTCAAGACGAATTGCAAGATATAGTAACGTCCGCAAATGGAGAAAAAAATAAACTAGAAGCGGCGGTTACTGAAATTTCTAAAGAAATAAAACAAGCAAAATCAGTAATAACAAAAACATCTGAATTATCCTTACAGATGGAAAAAACTATCGAGGATCGAATGGCAAGCATACTTAAGTTAGTAAGGAACGGCTAAGCTAATGAATTTTGGTATAAATAAGCCTAAAATTTTTGACGTTCAGACTACGTCTTTTGCTGAGATACTTTTAGTAATTTTATTTTTTTTACTTATTTTTAATATTTTTGGTGCTCAGCAAGTTACGGTTTTAAACAAAGAAATTGAAAAATTGATTGAAGAAAATTTAAGATTAGCTAATAAAAATTTAAAGTTAACAAAAGAAAATTTAAAATTAAATGTGTTAATAGTTAAAAAACAAAAAAGAATAGTTGCTCTTGAAAGAGAGGTTGCTGCATGGAAAAAAAAGTTTGTTTTGGTTAATAAAGAAAATGTTCTGTTAAAAGATGAAATTAAAAAAATTAAGCTTGAGTTGGCAAAAACTAAAAAGGATTTAAATGATTATCAAAATAAGTATGGGAAGTTAGACGGAGATGACGTTGTAAACTATTGCAGAATTGGTCAAAACGATATTTTTCCTGTTTTAAATATTATTGCCACTAATAAGACGTTTATAATAACTCCTTTATGGGATCAAAAAAGAGATGGTAAACACATCAAGATTATACCGGGTTTAAATCGCGTTAATAAAAAGCTTACCATTAATCACAACACTTTTAAGAAATACTTTACACCAACTTATCGTTGGGGAGAAAAACCAGAAAACAACTGTAGGTTTAAAGTTCGATTGAAAATAGATAAGTCTATTAAGAAGGCCAGTGTGTTTGATTACGTCAGTAACGAAGTCGGAAGACATTTTTACAAAATTAGAGTGAAGTAATGGCTGATTTAAGTATATCTCTTGAGTTGGAATTTAGACTTTTAGAATCTCATATTATAAAAAAGCAAATTAGGGATTTTAGACAAAAAAGACCTGATATTCCGCAGTATCAAGATGTGATTAATAAAGAAATCAGAAAAGATGAGATTAAGGATTTATTTTTTAAAATAATTTTTTACGGAGGACTTTCAACCTTTGTTTTAGCTATAGTTGGTTTGCTTACGTATATATTTTTATATACAGATTTAGTGCCAATGAAAAATACTGAGAAAGAAAGTAAGTTTGATTACTATCCTAAATACGTTGAATGTGTTGATAGCATGAAAATAGACAATCCAAAATTTAGTTTAGATTTACTTCTAACAATAGATAGTACGATTGTAAGTATATGTGAAAGATCACTAAATTATGCAACAGTTGAAGACCTTAAAGAAACGCCAATAACAGATAATCAAATCCTTGATAATTGCTATTACAATAAAATAGAAAAGAACAAAAACTCACCTTTAATTGAAGAGAAAAGTTCAAATTTCTTTTCCCAATGTGTGAAAACTTCGGAAGGAAAGTCTCAATTTACAGATTTTTTTTATAGGGATTATTCAAACAAACGGTTTAGAAAATTCATAGAGAGTTGGAAAAATACTAAAAAATTCAATTCTATGACTTAAAAAATTAGGTATGATTAAAAGTGAAGAAATTTTTTAATATTATTAAATATATTATATATATTTATTTGTTTCTTTTCTTTATTAACAATTCCAAAGAATATCTAGTGGTTCCTCTATCGGAAGCAATATTAGAATATTTTAATATTAATATATTTAACAATACACTTTATAGTTTTCTAATTGAATTGTTTATACTCGGCTTGTGTACAGCCCCTATTTTTTATCTTTATGTTTTTTTTCAACCAAATTCTGTTTGGCTGAGAGCATATAAGAAATATGAAAAAAATAATTACGAATCTGCTCTTAAATCATTTGAACAATTAGCTATAAAAGGACATCAGGATGCACAAATGATGACAGGAGTAATATATAGTACAGAACAGTTTAGTGGTTATGATCTAAAGAAAGCTATACAATGGCACATAAAAGCAGCAAGACAAGGTAATGATGCATCACAATGCTACATTGCTTTCATATATCATCATGGAGAGGGATTGGAGCAAAGCTATAAGAGAGCCATTAAATGGTATAGACGTTCTGCTAAAACATCAAAGGAAGCTCAATATCAAATGGGGATATTGTATTTTAATGGGTTTGGAGTGTCTGTTGATTACAAGAAGGCAATGTTATGGTTTAAGAGGGCAGCAGATCAAGGAATGATAGACGCCTTTGTCTTTATAGGCCATTTATATCAAGAAGGAAAAGACGTTAACATAGATTATGATGCAGCAATGAAATATTATAATTTAGCTGCAAAACAAGATGATGCAAATGCAAAGCTATGTATTGGAATGTTACATAATGATGGTTTAGGAGTTAAACAAGATTTTGCTGAAGCTGTTCAATGGTTTAAGAAAGCAGCTGAACAAGGAGTTTCAAATGCTCAATTTAATATGGGTTTAGCATTTGATATAGGCGAAGGAGTTTTAAAAAATTCTAAAGAAGCAATTAGATGGTATCAGCTTGCGGTTGACCAAGGAAATGTGCCTGCAATGATTAATTTAGGAACAATTTATTATAATGGGGAGGATACAAATCTTGACAAAAAAGAAGCAAAAAAACTTTTTAAATTAGCCTTTGAAAACGATAGTGCAATTGCTAATGATTACTCTGAAATAATAAATAACGAAGACGATGAAAGCTTTTATGTGCCACCAAAATATCTAGAAGAACTTAAGAAACAAAATACTAAAGTTCTTAAAACCTCTCTAGAAGAAAACAATCAAGTTAACAGTAACATAATATTTTTTCCTTTTAATAAAAGAAAAACAGGCAAGTAAAAATTTGGAAATACTACTTATTAAATTCTTGTTTAAAAAGTAGTAACTTTAGTAAAGACATTAAATTTATTTTATAATTTTTGCTTACTTATCTTTAATAAACTTATTTTCTTCAAAAGTACCTTTAAGTACTTTACCATGCCTATCAACAAGTGAACCTTGTCCATGATATTGCCCGTGCTGAAATTCACCTTCATATTGCTCTAGAATTTCATCACCATCTTTGTATGTCATTTTACCTTTCCCGTGCGGTAAAAGCATATGATAGGGATAAGGTTGAGTATTAAAATCTTCTCTTATCTTTTTTCCATTATTATGCCAAACAAGTGTTTCTGCAGCATATTCTGGTGAGATTAATGTACCTTCATAATGGACTGTGACATCATCTGCATCATACATATTTCCTTCATCATCAATATATGGAGCTATATTTTCTTTTTTATTAAATAACCCAAACATATGATTTCCTTTCAAAATTTAAATATAATCCTTTAGAATAAATAATCCCCAGCACATTATAGCACACCAGATAAGCACTCTTTTTTGTTTATGTGACATGTGATAAACTTAATATATTAATCATAATTATACAATGAAGTTCAAATGAGATATTTATTTACAATAACTGTATTAATATTATACATCATTCCTTCAGCAAATGCTGAAACGTGGAAGTATTTCTGTACTGGAGAAACAAATCAATTCTTTATTTCTTTTGATACAAAAAAGAAAACTATTATTACTGGAAATAATAATCCTAAAAAATATTGGTTTAATGATAGTTATACTTTCTGGCATTCTGCTAGTGAATATTCAGTTTATGAATATACATTTAAAAAATCATACAATAGGCTATCAGGTATTCTTAGAGTAAAAAGTCATCATCTCGTGACAAGTGAAAATAATTGGTATGATTATAAATGTGTCATCAGCAAATAGGCTTAATTTATAATCTTATTGATATTCATTTATTATGAACAAATAAAGAGGTTCAAATAATTACTTTATCTTCATTGGAATTATTTTATCGTTCTCAATATTTTCTAGTATTTTTTCTGCTTGTCTTTGATCAATATTTTTTAAATTAGTTAAATGAATAATAGCTTCATTCTTTAATAGTAAAGCGTCTTTATACTGTCTTAATAAATCATATTCTTTTTTGAAGGATGTTCTGGGTCTAGGTAAAATTTTACCCTTAGATTTTTGTGCAAAGTCCAGTAAATTATAAGAACCTTTTAATGATCTAGAAACACTTAATAAATTTTTCTGCATATATATCCTTCCATATTAATTTTAAGCATCCCTTTCATTTTTATATTCAACATAAGATAAATCTAATGCTGTTTGAAATAATTCATCGTACCACATTAAATTATCTTTAAAATAAGATGGTATTTTACTGTGTCCATAATGCCTTCCGGCTATCATGCCTGCTACCGCACCAGTTGTATCTGCATCATGTCCTCTATTTACAGCTCTAATTATACAGTCTTCAAAGCTATTTGTCGTAGAAAAGGCCCACCATGCAGCTTCGTAAGTTTCTTTTACAAAACCACCCGACATAACTTCGTTTTCGTTTATATCTAAGGGCAATTTATATTTTTCAAATCTTGCTATAGGATATCCGAAGTATAGCTCCTCAGCTAGCATTAACGAGTACTCTACGCAGAGATTACTTCCGTGAGTAAGTAAAGTTTGTTGAGTTGCCAATTGCGTAGCGTGAAAGCGGTCTGTAGCTACCATAATAACGGGTGCCATTCTCATTAAAGCGCCATTGCCAGATGAATTTATTGCTGTTCTACCTCTATATGGTTGAAGATATTCAGAATTATTTAATGTTTTAGAGTAGCTTCTAAGAGCCACGCCAACGGTGCCTCCAATATCAAAGCATCTACCTCTGGTACTGTATTCCCCTTTTTCATACCAGTTACAAAATTTTTGCATAATATCATCTGCATCAAAAGTTTCTTTTTCTATTAATGATTTTGCCATTGCTAAAGCCATACTTGTATCATCAGTCCATTCACCAATTGAAACATTATGTGCCCCACCAGTTGTGTACTTAGTTAATAAGTCGTTTGGAGAACTGGCTTCTTTAAATTCAAGAGGTGCACCTAATGCATCCCCTATCGCCAAGCCTAAAAACATGCCTATACTTTTATCTTGATTCATCTATCAAACATTTTTCATAAAAGTTTAAACTAAAAATATTAAGAATATGACAAACTAGTAAATAATTATTTAAAAAGCAAAAAGTTTATAAAGTTATAAAATGAACAAAATTCAAATAATTTTAGATGGTTACGACCAAGGTGATAAGAATGGTGGACCAACTGAACTTGCTAAAATCTTACACGAGAGTTTATTAGCGTCTGATGGTTTTAAAAAAAGTGATTTGGTAAATAGATACTATCATTGGTGGAATACTTATGCTTTTGATACTGGACCAACGTTTGCAATGGTATTCCAAAAGGTATCTAAAGGTATTTCTATAGAGGAAGCCATTAAAGAAGTAGACAAACAACTCAATGGAGCCACTGCAGGCTGTGGTCCTGCTCATAGGATTGCTCCAATTGCGGGTTATAAAAACATACCAACAAATAGATTGATTAGTGTCGCAAAAGAAGAGGCCGCAATAACACATTATCATCCTGATGCAGGAAATTGTTCAGCTATCATGGCTTTACTTTGTAGGCATCTAATTGAAGGAAATTCATGGAATGAAAGTAAATCAATAGTAAGTCAAATCGAGAACGTTAAACCTACTTGGAATAAAATTATTAATGCGAACTTAAATAATGGTGGTTACGTTTTCGATGTAATGCATTCTGCTATTTATTTTTTAGATAGAGCAAACTCTTTGGAGAACTCTCTTTCGTTTGCTGGTCCGGCAAATTACTGCCCTGTAATTGTGGGTATAATTCAAAATATTATTAAAAATTCATAAAAAATTAAAAAAATATTTTTTTTGTCACATTTTTCAAAACTCAGCGTTGGTAGATATGAGAGCAATATTTATGAGACGTGGTGAGGAGAATAATTATGAAAAAAATTCATAAATCAAAACAAAAATCAAATCAAGATATAAGAAAAAAAAATCCAAGGTCTTCTCATATTCAACGCTCCAAGAGAAGTATGAAGAGAAGACATTAGATTAAAACTCAAATCAAGGCACAAGAATTTGTGTCTTGATTAACAAAGTGTATTGGTAAGAAAGGAAATTAAAAATGTTAAAATTAAATGATCAATTCAACTCAGTATCTTTTTTAGATAAAGTACAAATAGGTAGACTAAACTTTTACCCTATAAAGTTTGATTTAAAAGAAATTCCAAAAAACTTAAAATCACTAGACGAGCTATTTGACTTAGACTTGATTAAAGTATCAGAACTTTCTGATGAGGGTGTGGTTAGTAGAGTTGAAGTACAAAATGATAGTGAGTTTAATCTCTTAATCCTTGACGGCGAGGCTATAAAGGGAGCTAAACAAAATAGAATAGCAGAAAAATCAGTAATTATTCCTCCTTTTTCAGCTGAAATTATACCCGTTAATTGTGTAGAAAAAAGTAGATGGAATTATAATGAAAGTGCTGATTTTTCAAAGAGTGATTTTGTATTAAGTCCAAAGATAAGAGAAACCAAAGCAAGTTTGATGAAAAACAAAGAAGAAGCTTCAATTCAGTCGAATGTATGGGATGGAATAGATAATTTATCGGAAAAACTCGATAGTAGAAGCTATACTAATGACTTGGGAGAAATATTAGAGAAAAGTCGTTTCAATGCAGATTTTGACTATTTTGATAAATTGTCTAATAAGGACTTTAATGGTTATATTGTTCAAGGTGCGGGTAGATCCTTTATCGAAGTATTTTTTTGTAATGAAACCTGCAAATCAAATGTTAAAAAATCATTAAACGGGTGGCTGGCTGATTCAGATGAAGGTTTGAATGAAGACCTTACGATAAACCAACCACTTTATAAATTTCTAGAATCTCAATGGGAAAAAGAAAATTCTATTGGCATTGAGAAAAATTACAGTTCAGACGAAAAACATAACGGGCGATCTGTTTTTTTTGAAAATAAATTAATTCATGCTTATTATTATATTTAAGAGAGGGTTGATATATGTGCGAAACATGTAAGGTTTTGATAAATGAAAACTATAAGACAATTCGAAAAGCGTCTTTAAAATACACAAGTAGATTTGTAGAAACAAACGACTTAATTAATACTGTTGTTTTAAAGTTTTTAAAGTGGAAAAAAAACAAACAAGCCGCTAATCAGCCTATTAGTATTAACATCAAGTTTTTTTATACAATCACAAAGAATGCAGCAATTGATGCTCAATCTTTGGATACTGTTAATTTTGAAGAAGAAGTGGAAGCTTATGAAACCAATGTTATTAAAACTGAAATACATCAAAATTTAATCGCTAAAACTCAGTTCTCTAGTCCAGAAACTCATGCACTTGTCATTAGATATTTAGAAGATTTGGATGAAAATGAAAAAGATGCTTTTTTGTCTGTTGTAACCGAAGAATCTCCTGAAACCTATCAGGCTAGAAACGACATAAAAAACTATACTCAGGCTGTTAAAAGAAGAAGGAGAGCCTTTCAAAAAGCACAGTCAAGGTTAATTTATGATGAAAGTAATGTGATTAATATAAATTCAAGGGAGAATTTATAATGGGCTCAGTTATTCTTGATATGGAAAGACTTGTTAATTTTTTTAGTAACCCTGAAATAGACGCTAACTGGGAAAATTCTGAAATTGATAAATTTGTTAAACGTGCATTTTCTATTGGTCTGAATACAACTATAGAAGATGTATTTGAAAAAGATCTCGGTTTAGTTCAGCTTTATATAAGTTATTTAGATTTTTTTAGTTTGAGTCAAAATCAATTTGCAATTAGTTATTTTAATAGGTTCATGGAAAACGAAGAAGATTTTGATGACATACTTTTTGATTTAGCAGAAAATAATTTTGATGATTTTTTTAAACTTTATCAAGATAGTTTTAAATCCAAAAAGGAAGCTCCAAAGAAATTAAAAGATAACATATCACTATCCGATATAGAAACTCAAAATCCCTTTGCTCCAATTGACGAAAGACAATACGAGGCTGCTTCATATTCTTATTATGAAAGAGATAATTCAGACATTGATTTTGATGCAATCCTTAATGAAATAGAAGAAAAACTATCATTTGCTAATAAAATTTTAAATCAACTAAAGTCAAATCGAAATCTTGGACAAGATAATTTATCTAACACTAGCCTCAAAGAAATAATCCGAACCCAAATAGATAAAAACAAACAAGATAGAGACTTTTCAAAATTAAATTTTTTAGAAAATCTGTTTGAACAATCTACTTTATTAAAGATTGAAGCAGACAAATTTTTTAAAGAAGACTATTCCCGCACTAAATATTTTTTTGAAAAAACTGTAAACGAACTGCAAAACTTGAAAGCTTCTGTTTTAGATTTTAGATCCAATGAATTTGATAAAAGAGGATTAAGAGAATTAAACCTAAACTTTTCAGCAGGTCCGGCAATTTCAGACAAAGAGTCTACTGAAGACTATATTAACGAACTAGCTAAAGCAGCGGATATTTTAAGATCCGTTGAAAGTCAAACTTCAAAGCCAACTTTAGAAAAATTAACCAAAAAACTAGGAATATCGTTGAATAGGGATATATATAATAATTCTTTTGCAGTAAGTAGAATTACTGATTATTCACTAAATATAAAGAAAGCAAAATCACAAATTGCACCTATTATTGGAGAATGGAATGAAGAATGATTATTAATTTAAGTGCAATAAAATATGCTTGTTGGTGTATAGTATTTTTTACATTAATTTATCCAATCAATTCATTCGCTCAAAGTTTTATAGACGAAGCTTCTAAATATACTGTCAGGTTCAGGGTATTAGTTGATCATCCATTTGTTGAGGATACAGACGATGATGAAATTATAAGATCATGGGTAGGAGCGGGTTTTGTGGTAGATAAGAAGCTCGGTTTAATAGTAACTAATGCTCATGTATCTGGTGCTGGTAATACCTTTATTAAAATAGCCTTTAAAGGCGAGAGATTTATCAAATCTGAACTAATTTATGTTGATCCTGAGTTAGATATAGCGCTAGTAAAAGTTGATCCTAATAAGATGCCTAAGAGCTCAAAAGCAGGCACCCTGAGTTGTAACAAAATTATAAAAAATGGGACTGCAGTAGCGGCCTATGGCCACCCTAAGGGACTTAAATTCTCAGCATCTAGGGGTATAATCTCTAAGCAAAGGTTTCTTTATGGAAAAGAAGTAATACAAACTGATGCGGCTATAAATTCTGGTAACTCGGGTGGTCCTTTAATTGACTTAGAAAGTGGACTTATTGTTGGGATTAATAAGTCATCCATTAAGAAATCAAGTGGTATTGGTTTGGCAGTGCCATCTTATTTAGTTTGTAAGATCCTAGATCTTTATAAGGCGGGTAAAAGTCCTCTTCCCATGGAAGTTCCTATTAAGTTTGCTAAGGACAATGAGACTGACGAGTATAATAGAGTGTCTGAATTACATTTAAACGGTAAAATTTTAGAAATTGGGTCTAGTTTGATTATGGTTAATGACCAACCTATAAAAACACCAGCTGATATGAGTTATATTTTAAGAGGTTTTGAAGGTAAGGCAAAGTTTACATTCAAAAATAAAGGTGTAGAAAAATCATATCTTATTAAATTACAAAGAAAACAAAATAGCATTTATAGAGACTATATCAACTTGGCTGGTGCAGTTATTTCTAAAGAAAATTTAGAAAAGATTAGTATGGTTGAAAGACCTTTTTACATTCACAGTGTCAAAGAGGGTTCTGATGCTGATATATACGGCATGTGGAAAAGTTGCTGGATCAAATACGTAGATTCAAATATTCCAAAATCTTTAGAAGATATTTACAATATAACTAAGGGTAAAAAAGAAATTGATATAATGACTAGTTGCTATACGTCCCGAAAGGGTTTTTTGACATTGGATTATTATGTACGATTAGTCTTAGAAAAAGACAAAATTGAATTTATAAAACGTTGATTTCGATGGATAAACAAAATTCAAAAATCATTGAATTTTCATTTTATTTAAAGAAAAAAATTTACAATGAGTTTCAAACAGTTCTTTTCAAAGAATTTAACATGAAAGTTTCTGATATAAATTATATTTATGGTTATGAAAGAAATCATTTGTTTGAAGTCCTTGAAGAAGCTTTTGATGAAGGTGGTGGACCTCATAAAATGAGATTAGAAATTGATTATACAATTCAATCTTTTAAACTAGATTTTAGCGAAAATAAAAATAACTTGATTAATTAAAAAAAAATGATATATTTGTATTCTTATTTTGTCAGACATTTGTCTGACTTTTTTTTGAGCAAATTAAATCCTAAATTCTATGAATATTTTTTATCTCGTGTTTTGGCGAGAGATAAAAAATATTCATTTAAGAATTTAGGAGAAAAACATGACTAAACATTCCCTTGATACCATTACAGTTGACATAACTGAAATAAATAAGATTCAATCATTATTAGTTAAAACAAATTACGAACTTGATGAAATCTGGACACCTGATGAAGACAATGAAGTACAAGTTTGGTCTAATAAGAAACTTAAAAAGGTTATTAAAGTAACAGTAACCGAAAATAATCCGATTGAGGATAATACATCCAAAGTAGTAAACGAACTTGTAGACTTATGGTTAGAGCTCAGAGCCATAAGAAACGCAGTTGAATGCAATGATGAAGAATATTTTTGTCAGATTTTAATACAGCCAACAGCATTTGAAAAGTACCATTCAAAATTAGAAGAAATAGAAGAAGAATGGAATGACAATGAAAATTATATAAACAAAATTTTCAAAGACAATATAGACCCGTCAGTCCTCGCCTATTTACATCTAGACGCAGATGATAAATTATTATTAACTAATTAGTAAGGAGGCTTATTATGTTAAACAAAGAACAACAATTAGCGTCTGAAATCAAAGACGATAGAGTTTTAGTTTTAGCTGGTCCCGGAACTGGTAAAACAACAACCTTAGTCAGTAGATATAAGCACCTTATAGATCAGGGTAACAAACCAGAAGAAATTGTCTGCTGTACTTTTTCGAGAAAAGCGGTTGATGAAATTAAATCTAGAATTAGTAAAGAACTAAAACTGGATGTTAAGAGCTTGCCTGTTGATACTTTTCATAGTCTTGCCATTAAAGCATTAAACAAATTAGCAAACACAATAAATGTTAAAAATCCAAAAACTATTCTCAAACCAGAAGAGCGAAGGGATATTATAACAAAGATAAAGAATAAAAATCCCAAAATACTCGAAGATTTAAAATTTTCAGATCAAATGCCTAGTAACGTTCTTAAATACGTAGATCAAATAAGAGAACAATTAATAGACCCTGAAGACGCTGCTGTTGAAGCCTCTGAAAAAGGGGACATAATTACTATTGCCTATGCTGATGTTTACAAATTGTATGAAGATTATTTAACACAACATAGTTTAGTAGATTTTCCAAGAATGATACACTATGCCTATAAAGCATTTGCTCTTGATGCGTCAAAAAACAAGTCTTATGTCGGTCAATTTAAACATATTCTTATAGACGAATATCAAGATATAAATTTTGCCCAAAAATCATTAATAGACGAGTTGTTAAAAGGTGGTGCTTCCTTATGGGTAGTTGGCGACGACGACCAAGCAATTTACGGTTGGAGAGGAAGTAATGTAAAATTTATATTAGAATTTGAAGATAATTATAATAATGCCAAAAAAGTTATCCTAAACACTAATTACAGATCTGAAAATAATATAGTTATTGCTGCAAATAATTTAGCTAAACGATTTGTTGAAAGACATGAAAAAAATATAATTTCATTTGGTAATGACGAAGGTAAAGTATCTGTTTTTAAAAATACAAACGAGGATATAGAAGCATCGAAGATTCTTGATTTAATAAGTGAAAGAAATGAAGACACGCAATTCAAAGACATAGCTATTCTTGCTAGAACGAATACGTTACCTAAGTCTGTTGTTAAAGCATTAAGTTCTGCAAACATTCCTATGGTGCTAAAAAATAATGTTAATTTATTTAATGACTCTTCTGCTAAAGATTTACTTACAGCTGTTGCAATAGCTAGTGGTATAAAGTCTCAAAGAGGATGGGATAAAAAAATAAGTCCTAAATTATATAGTTTTGCCAAGAAATTATTAGATGAAGACAAGTGGGAAACAAAAGTTAAATCCTTATCAACGTCAATTATTAAACAATTATCACCAAACTTAAAAGAGAATGAGAGAAAGTCTAAAGAAAACGAAGTAGATAATTGTAAAAGCTATCTTATTCAATTCGATACTGCTTCAAAAGCCTTTCAAATGATTAGTACTTTGTTCAAACAACCGAAAGATGGCAATGGTGTTCATATTGGTACCATCCATGGAGCCAAAGGCTTAGAATGGGAAACTGTTATAATAATGGGATGCGAGGATGATAAGTTGCCACATTCACTAAACAGTGATGTTTGGGAAATTGAAGAAGAAAGAAGAATTGCGTATGTTGGCATAACAAGACCCAAAACAAATCTATTTTTAACATGGGCCGAAACACGTGACGGATTAGGCAAACTTCCTTCGCCGTATTTAAATGAAATACTTGATAAAAAAGTAGATCAAAAAGAAGCTTTAAAAGACGATAAAGTCTCAAGATACGTTTCGATTATGGAAAATTTTGGGAAAGAAGCTCGTGAACATCAGAAAAAAATAGAAAAATTAAAAAATCTTCAAATACATAGAGAAAGAAAGAGAAGAGAAGAATTTATTGCAGAAAAACAAAGGAGAGCAGAACTGGTTGCAGAAAATCGAAGGGCCATAAATTCTACTATTGCAGATGGTATGGGGCAGGGTAGTGGCTGGATAAAAGATACTGGGAATGGTTTTTTACTAGAGGTTGGTTACAGTGCTATTAAAGACGGGCCTTCAGAAAAAACTAGGCATGACATTTTGTCAAAAGTGTTTCATGGAGGTATAGATATGCCTAATACATTAAAAACAGAAGTTGCTAAAACATGGGGTGAACCAAATTCAAACGAACGTCTAAGAAAAATGAGAAATACAATTAATACAGCTTTAGGAGCTCAGAAAGCCAAAACAAACGCCTCTCAGCAAGCTATTAAAAAGTGGGAAAAGGATCTAGCTTATATCGACGAAGTACTAAGGGAATAATCGAGTGTTTTAAATGTTAGAAAATCTAAATTTTGCGAAAGAACGCCCTTTGATTGATCTATTAAATAATGATTTGAGTAAACTCTCTGATTTTTGTTTTGATCAGAACAATCTAAATTTAGAAATTGGGACTTTGATCTATGAAGAACTTAGACTTAGAAAAAGTTCAACTTCAAAAAAATTATTAACCAATGTTTTATCAAAGTTTTCATCTGTAGGCCATGAACCTATTAGTTGGTTAAAAGATGCTCGATCCGTTATGAAAAAAATTAACAAAGTTGATACAAATCCTAATTATACTAATTCAATTTATATTATACTAAGGGACGGATATACTCTTCAAAATGAAAAATACGGAGTTTATGTTGGCCAAACCTCTAAAACTATAGAAGAGCGTTTTATTGAACACATTTCAGGTAATAATTCAGGTAGGGGACTAGAAAAACACGGTATACAGTTAATGAGAAGTCTGTGGTTACATGGAAAAGTTAGAGGTAGTAAAAGACTCTATTACGAAACAAAAGTCCATGTTGCGCTTGAAGAAGTTATACCTAAAGTTTCCGGAGATGTTAATCTCGACTTACTTGATGACTTTTAGAATGTTACAGTTGATATATTGCAAATCCACTGTTCTTTCAGCTTTTAACCTAAGGAACTAAAACCATGACTTTACATAATGAATTCAAAATGTGGTTAAAGGACTTGGGCTTAAATAGTGATTTTAAATTTTACAAATCTGCTTATGAAGAGATTGAAATGCTAGGCTCACAAGAAGTTGCAACCGAAAATGAATATTACGATTTTGATTTATCAAAAAAGCAAAACAAAAACAGATTATCAAAACTAGTTCTGTCTATCCTTTATTTAAGTGAAGTTGAGGACGACCCATATACTGCATTAAATTGGATGATGGATTTATTTGGTTATTGGTTTAATGAAGGCGGTGATTTAGGTTTTTCAGACAAGAATTTATCGGAGTTTGTTAATTTAACTACATTTTTATGTAAACAAGATGGAACCTTTCTTTCTTGTCATTCTGAAGATAATGGATATGAGTATGTGGATCGAATTTCTACTTTTATAAACAGTTATTTTGGAAAACGAGAGGAGTTTCCTACAAAGGTTATAATAAATAATGATTGTGAAGTCATTTTAGATACATACGGCGATAGAAATGTAACTCTCTGTCTTTTTGGCAATATACTTAGATATATGGAAGAAGAGAAGGAGAATATGCCCTCAGTCGATTTTCTTGTGAAAGAAATGAGGCAATGTTCTAATCGAAAATTAACGGATTTATGTGAAAAAGATATTTTTGAACCTTTCGATGAAGACATAAAACCTGATTATACAATTTTTGATGAAGAATTTTGGGAAGAAGCGCCAAAATCAAAACTCTTACTTGAAGAAGCTATTACTAAAATAATTAAAGAAAATGATCATAATTACAAAAGTTCATTCAAATTTAACGTCAGTGACGAGTAATTAGAATCTTTAAATCATACTATTTTATGCATAAATTAAGGAGACTACTATGTATGAATGTAACTTTACCGAAGAATAATCGAAAATAAATAAAATTCAAAGGTTATGTTTTTTGTGATCTTCATAAATAAAAACTGAAAATTAGAGAAGCATTAGCAGCTTTAACTGCTAATGCTACTAGGAGATTTATAAATGAAACACAAAATACTTTTAGGTTCATAATTACATTTATAAGCCCAATATAGACTTGATTATGTATGAAATAAGGTAAGTTCGTGGCAAATAGTAAAATTGAAAAATTTATTAATAAGAATAAGATAAGTTTCCAAGCACATGTTCCGACGCATTTGTAATTAAAAGATAGATTGGAAAAAGGTAAGGGGTTAAGTCTTGAGCAATTGGTTCAATAAGAGGAAATAATGGAAAAAATATTTCTGTTTTATACAAAATTAATGCAAGAGGAATAAATCCTAAAAAAGCAATAATTGGAAACAAAATTACAGAGATGTTTAGAGAGTATTTTTTCCTTTTAAACTCAGGAGAGGTAATCTTTGATGATATAATGAAAACACGAACTGCATTTATAAAGCACCACATTATCATCAAGCAAGCAATACCCAAAGTTGAATAAAATAACAATTCAGCCATGTAAGATATAGTTATTGATTTATGATTCTCACTCAAAAGGATATCTACAAACTCTGCAATAAAATTGAGACATATTACATAAGCAAAAACTAATGGTATAACTCCGAAGTACCAAAACCATCTTTTTAATTTATTCATAATCAATATTTGATCAGTCATAATATACATACTATCATGAACAAAAATTTTTAAAAGTTCTTAGTAATTGAGGGTGGTATAGGTAGGTAAAAAATAATATGAGAAGTCAATTTGAGAGTTTATTTACAAGTAAAGATATTGTACGTGCTAAGTATCCTAATGGTTGGGTAGGGTGGTTAAACGATAAAATGTCTGACGATGATGACGGTAAATTAACTAGGTTTTCAACTATGGATGGAAGATACATGTATATCATAGTGGAAAGGCTAATAGAGTATGGGTTCAGACCGCCAGAGTTAATAGACGATACTATCCACTTTCATGATTTCTATTTAAACGTTTATGAGTATCTTGATTATTCAAAATATGATTGCACAAAATATAAAAAGAAAATACCAGATTGGCTTAATATTCAACCCCAACCACAAAAAAGCCTTCGAGAAACATTCGAATGTGGTTTGGATGCATATGCATTCAACGGCTTTGATTATTCATTAAATTAAATAATAAGTTTTCCCATGTACGCACTAAATTTATTTATGACCAATTTTCCTTATACCAAATATAATTGAAAGCATCATTTTCATTTTCAGAAAAATGAAAGTATTTAAGCGGCACAATACTCAATCCGACTTCTTTTAAATCAAACAAACCAAAAATACCAATATTGCAAGGATTTATTCCTGTCATAGACCCTGTTTTTGAAAAACTACAAGATTGAACAATGTAGGAACTTTCGCATTTCGATTGAATATGAGGGGCGTGTAATTGACATGTATGAGTTGTAACTTCCCCTAAAATATAAAATCTACTTTCATTTGTTTCTTGTCTTTTTATTTCTTGCTGCACACATCTATCTATAGGTTGAATAAGAGAATACATTTCGGCACCATATCCAATCAAAACCTTTTTTTCCTTATAGTCATTAATTTCTTTTCCAAAGTATAAACCGGGATTTAGCCTAAAGTTTCCATAATCTGAAATGCTAAAATAACCAGAATAGTCTGACAGCCAATTACCGGATAAAGTCTCTACTTTAAAACATGGGTATTTAAGGGGCTTCCATTCATCAGCTATTTTTATTTCATCAGATTTAGGAACATTTAAAATTAAGGGGTAGGGAACCTCATTAATATACGGAACAGAAATATTAAAGCTAAAAAGAAGATAATTATTTTTTTATAAAGTTTGTTGTATAAAAAAGAAAACATAACGCTTGTATTTAGTTGTTTCTACTGGTTCTAAGTCTAATCACTTCAGCGAATAGAACTAAACTTAGTAAAGGCCAGATCACACAAAACAACCAAACGTTAATTTCTTCATAGCTAATACCTAAAATTCCTGCAACATCATATAAAAGATGAACACAAAAATTAAATACTGTGTCTATCCATTCTATTCCACTGTTAGCCAATTAGTATCCTTTTTATTTATCACAATAATCTTCCATTTTTAGAACAATAAGATTTCTTTAAGTAGAGAAGATCAAAATTATTTTTTATTGATTTTGTTATTGTATTCACACGTTTAAGGCATTGTTTTTTAGACGAATAACCATGTGTAGATGGCTCCCATTGATCATTTACAGAATAACACTGGGTGTTTAAAATTTCTCCTCTGGGGAACGGTAAAATAGCGCAAGCGATTATAAAAACTTTAAACATAAACTCCTCCTTAGATAATAAATTAAAAACCTAATTAGACCTAAACATGGCTTAAAAGAGATTTTTTAAAGGTATTATTAATGTTAAAGGGCTTATATACGTGGTTTAAACGTATTTAAATTATATAAATTTTTAAAAGGACTAAATATATGATAAAACTCTTAATTATATAGACTGTACATTTGTGTTTTTCTCAGTCTTTCCTTTTAAAAAACTATCCCATTCATTCATAATCTGATGTCTTTTATTTAAAAGTTTTGTCCTTAAATAAGCATCTTCTGTTTTATTGCTGTTTTGATGAGATAAACATAATTCAACAGCCCTTCTTGAAAAGTTATGCTGTTCTTCTGCCCAGTCTCTAAAAGAGGATCTAAATCCATGAGGGACTGATTGCTTATATATATGAGGGTATTGGATTTTTAAAAACGCTAATAACGTATTATTTGAAATATGAGTATTTGGTTTATTGCCGGGAAAAACATAATTGCTGGTAGAAAACATCTTTAATTTTTTTAATAAATCAAGAGACGTTTGATTTAAAGTAACCGAGTGATTTACTCTTGTCTTTATTCGCTCTTCAGGTATATTCCAGATTTTAAAATCAAAATTAAATTCTTCCCATTGTGCTCCAATAACTTCGTTTGTTCTTGAAGCTGTAAGAATTAAAAATAAAAGGGCATAAGCCGAATATAATTGATGCTTTTTAATTCATTGATGAAGTTGGGAAGTTCTTCATAGGGAAGAGATCTATGATGTTTAACTTTCTTAATTACAGAAGATTTTGGAAGCAAATACTCTAAATTACCATTTAAAGAGGCTGGATTAGGAAAGTCTCTATATTTTAAAGCAATTGACCATGATAAAATTTTTTCAATTCGTTGCCTTATTCGTGAAGCAGTTTCGTGTTTAAGATGCCAAATTGGTTTAAGAATATTTAAAATATGATGATTAGTAATATGAGATACAGGTAAATTTCCTATTTTTGGAAAAACATAACTTTCAAGTGTGGATGTCCATTGTTTAGAATGCTTTTCGTTAGTCCATTGTATTTTATGTGTTTGAACATACTCATGTGCTGCGATCTTAAAAGTCATTGCTTCTTTCTTGATTGTATCAATTTTAACAGTATTTTTTTCTAAAATGGGATCGATGTTTTTTAATATTAATTGTCTATTGTGATCTCTTTTTTTTCTTGCCTGAGCGAGTGAAACCTCAGGAAAAGATCCTAATCCCATATCTTTTGTTTTTCCAAACCATCTATACCTAAAAATCCAATTTTTAGATCAATTTTTTGTAATTCTTAATCTTAGACCGCCATAGTCAGAATAAACACCGGATTTTTTTAGATTAGAAATCATGATTGAGGTCAATTTTTTCATCTTGTCAGTCCCTCTTTTTGTCCCTCATTTGTTTCATATTGAAAGATATAGGAAGAGTATAACAATTTTGATAAATCAGTACAAGTGTTTGAAAAATATAAATAAATTTATACTTTAATATACATTAATTTACATTAATATACATAATTATGGCGGAGGGACCATCTGCCATACTCTATTTTAAGCCTCTGTTTTTATTAGATTTTATATTTTTAATATTTATCAGTCTACAAATTTGTCTACGATTTAGTAAATATTAGATATTTTTTAGAGTACATCATTGGTCAGCTCTAAATACTCTTTCACCCTCAATAAACTTAATTTTAATATTGCCTTTTACTTCATTAATTTCATTCGCTACCATTTTCATAATACTATTTGCATCATTTTTATTTTTGAAAGTGGACATTAAAAATCCTACAGTATCTGAAACTCTGTAAATCTCAGAACTTAACATACCGTTTTTTAAATTTCTTGGAATTATAACATTTTGAAAAAAAGCAATTATCATGTCGCAATGAGTTTTTGAGGTTGACTGAAATTCTGTAACTCTTGAATACATGTTTTTACCTATTTGCTAAATATCTAAGGTAAATTTATACTATTACATTAAAAATAGGGAAAGTTATTATTTAGATAACTTTAAAATGCACATCTATTTAATAATAAGGGTATGTATGAACCACTAGGGATATGTAAGTATATATACATAGGGTCTGCAGCAGATGGGGTATTGAGTTTAGATTGACATATTTTAGATGAATAATATCATTATGATATAAGAATTAATCTGAGGTTAAACATGAAAATTATCTACTCAATTATCATAATATTTATATTTGGTAGTAATGCTTATGCAATGGATAAATACTTTGGTGCTCCAAATAAAATAACTGATTGGAGAATTTCCTGTTCTGTTGATAAAGGTTCTATAGTAGATAATTATCCAAATTATATTTTTAAAACAAGTAAGAATCGTTGTAGTGGTGGAACTTATAATCAAAGAGCTGAAATAACTACAAGAAAAGCTATTACCTTATCAACAAAAGCAAAATATAATTTCCAAAGTATATTTAGCATTGTTGATAGAAGCCAGGGTTTTGAGGAAAAGTTTGATATTTTTCAAATCCATGATAGTCGAGATGGCTGTGCACCTCCATTAAAAGTGAATATCCAACCAAATGGTGTATTGCGTTTGTATGCAGATTACAAAATAGGTCCTGGAGAGCAGTGTGAAAAAGATGTTATATCAAGTGAAATTGGTGAAACACTAATTATAAGAGATGGAACACAATATAAATTAAACGTTTTACTCAATTTTGATGGCAAAGCTGGTTTTGATGTAGATGTTTATATAAATGACAAACTTGAAGTAAGTGGTAAATATGAACCTCCAGTTGGAAAAAAATATAAGTATTCAAAATATTATTATTTCAAACATGGCGTATATTCTAAATATATGTTTGATTATGAAATGAAATCAAAAATATCTATGAAAAAAGTTAATTAAATGGATACTATCTTACAAAAAGATAGAGACGAAATGGAAATCATAGCTAAATCAAATAATGATTTTCCAGTTCTTATGATTAATCAAAATAGATATTTAAAGGGTGAATTTCCAAATGGTGACCTATATTCAAAATGGAGGTCAATTAATAAAAAAATGATAAGTGAGGTTAAAGGAGAAGTTATATGGTCTCTGAAAGTGGAGGCTCCATACTTAATTAACGGAAATTTAGAACCATTAGATGAAATATTAGCTTTTTGGTATCCGTCTCATAAAGCTTTTTTATCAATGATTAATAGCCCTCATAGAAAAGATAATTTTGAATTAAGAAAAAAGTTAATAGTCTATGCTGTAATTCATAGATGTGATGGAAGAAACGCTCCACAAATCAAGTAGACTTCCATAATGAAATGCTAACCACTTCAATTAGTCATAGAGAGTCATAAAGAGTCATTACTGTAATCAGAGTCAATTATCATCCAATGTGGTTACAGTGGCTGTGTAGGTCTGTGTGCGACTGGGATTGTAGATTGTAATTTAAATTTCTAGCAGTAATGCGGAATGGTCAGATAAAACTGTTTCATTTATATCACCTACAAAAAAATTCTTAATATTATCTACAAAATATTCAGTTCCAAACATGTGGTCTAAATGATGATAAGTATTCATTGGTGACTTGTAAGTGAAGTTTTTTGTTTCTGTAATTGGTAAGTGATTATATTCGTGATAAATGCTTTTCAATCCAATCTTTTCAAACATATTAACCATTTTAACAAATGCTACTTGTGAGAATGTAGGTCCAAAATTCCAGTCACCAACAACTATTGATGGGTCTTTTAAAATACTTTGGTAGTGCCTTATTGCTGACCATTCTAGACAATCTTCTCCTTTAACATTTTTAAACCTACCTTGTTTACAAGCCCAATAAAAATTCCAAACTGCTAACATATTAAATTCTATTTTTTTACTCTTAACTTTTAATGGAATAAATATTTCCATATCTTCATCTCTTAATAACTCTTCTAGATAAAAATTATTAAAAGCTAATATACCTAGTCCCTTGGGGGATTTATTTTTGAAATTGTTTGTGACCCATACACTGGAATTTGGGTTCAGTGTTTTAATATTGTGTTCTTTGATTTCAGGTATGATTGCTAGGTCACATTCAAAAGAATTAAAACAATCTATTTGTCTGGATTGTGAAATACCATTATTGCAATTCCAGAGTAATATTTTCACTTTGTCTCCAAATCTTCCATGTAATAATTAAAACAAATATATTCACGATTACAAATATGGCCAATAATTCTTTTTTAAGACATGTTTTAACCTATTTACTTTGAAAATATCAAATTTTTGATAAAGGAATATTATCATGGCTAATAGTGGGATATATTGGATTGATTTGGTCTATAATTTCTGTGTGAAATTACTAATTGATTCAGCTCAATTTTTAGGAATTACATATGAAGAAATAAATGTTTGGTTGTTCGCTGTATTCTGGCCACTCTTAAGCTTAGTTTTGTTTGCTGAGGTAATAAGACTAAGAATAAAAAAAGACAATTAACGGAATAATAAAATTTAAAGCTAATAAATCTTAGGATAAAATTTATCAAATTTATAATCAGATAATCTTTTATTTGATTTGTCACTCAAATCATCTTTTCCCTTCATGAAACCAATAAACCTAAGAGCAATATTTGCCTTTCTCATTATATCTAAGCTGTCATCTTTTAAAGCTTCTAAAATCACTTTTTGAGACACAATAAGTATATTCTTATGTGTATCAATTATCTCATTCAGAATAATTTCCGTGGTATCATTTACAGCCTTATCAAAATGGGTATCTTGCCTCCAACGCGATAATGTCTCTTGTCTTATGTTAAGTTGTTTGGCAACCTCACAAGATTTATGGCCAGAGGCAAGTAAATGAATAGCAATTAATTGATTTTCATTGAGTTTTATTGACATTTTGATCTCTAGTAGATTTAAGTTTTGCAAACCCTCTCGTTTGTTTTTGCTTTTCTATCCATTCATAAACCTCATCAATGTCCCAAACAGTTTTGTGTCCAAATTGAAAAGGTTCAACTAAATCTTTAGTTTTTACCCACCTTATTACTGAGGATGGACTTATGCCAAGAATATTAGCTACTTCTTTTTTTTGGATATATTTAGATTTAGTCATGACTAAAACTTTCTGGTTAAAAATAACCTGTTTTTAGTCATCTGACTATTTGTTATACCAACCTGTTGGTATGGCTTTTGATAAACACTATCAAATAATTTAGAAATGTTCAATAAAACCTGTAATTATATTTTTGATGTAACAAAATCTGCCCAATCTTCCATTAATACTTTCCTCTTATCAAATAAATCAGATCTAAAATAAGCTGCTTGTGATCTTGTTGGTAGTTGATGAGCTAGCGCAAATTCTACCATGTTTTGATCATAGTTACCTGTTTCTGCAGCCCATACTCTGAATGTAGATCTAAATCCATGGACAGTAAACTTCATATGACGGTAATGATCTCTTACAAATTTTCCCATAGCATTATTTGATAAATGGCTGTCTGGGCTACTACCTGTAAACACATACTTGTAGTTGTGTAAGTTATGAGGTATGCCCAACAATTTTATTGCCTCATAAGATAGGGGAACCTTATGCTCCTTTTTAGCTTTCATTCTAGTATCTGGGATTGTCCAGATATTTTGTTCAAAATCTAACTCATAACTTTG
>QBZS01000007.1:0-36991 GCA_003279355.1 SAR116 cluster bacterium AG-335-N04 | reverse complement strand
AGATTTTGTCTTTTCTTCCTTTTATAAGATTTATCTCTTCTTCAATGGCTTCATAGCCTCTGAGATAAAAGGGAGTATCTGTTTTAACGTTTGTTACAACCGTGTTTTGTGTATCAAACATTTGTGATTCAATCGTATTTTTTTTGACACCCAATTTTCTAGCTATAGATGCTTGTTCAGATAAAAAAGCTAATCTATCTTTGGTTAATCTATCGTAATCTTTTTTTGCATTTTCAATCACAATATTCGTATCTTCTAATTTGAATTGTTGCTCTAATTCAAATTGTTCCATTTTTTTATCAAAATCTTTTTTTGCATTTTCAATCACAATATTCGTATCTTCTAATTTGAATTGTTGCTCTAATTCAAATTGTTCCATTTTTTTGTCAAAATCTTTTTTTACGTTCTCTATTGCTATGTCTATATCTTTAAGTGCAAAGTTCTTTTTTTGTTTTTGAACGGATAGTGTCGTTGAGAAACGATTAACAATACTGGCCTTTACTTTTCTATTGGCTTCATTGTTAACAAATGTTAATAACTCTTTCCATTTATCTTCATCATTATATTCTGCCTTTAATATATGATGTGAGCGTATTTCATTTTTTTCTTTTATAGGGGTAAGAACTTCAATCTCAGATACAAACTTTTCTATAGCATCTCTATAATCATCTTCATTATCAAAATTGTCTTTGTTAATTAAATTTAACTTTTCAACGGCAGTTTCTAGTAAAGAGCCTTCCTCTATTTTTTCAATGTATAAATTACGTAAAGTATCTCTTTTAACTTCAAAAACACCTATTGCATTAAACAGCCTGTATTTATCAAATTCAAAACTGGTAATAGGTCTAATTTGAGTTGTTGCAATAAAAGTTGTATTAGGTTTTACAATATTAAAACCAAAAACTGATAGTAAAGAAAAAGCCATTATAAATACAATTTTCCATTTACCATCCCAAATAGTCTGTATCCA
This sequence comes from SAR116 cluster bacterium AG-335-N04, assembly GCA_003279355.1. Lineage (GTDB taxonomy): Bacteria > Pseudomonadota > Alphaproteobacteria > Puniceispirillales > Marisalimonadaceae > Marisalimonas. The sequence goes on along the minus strand of QBZS01000007.1, from coordinate 36,021 downwards.
TTCAAGCAAGTCAATTTCACCATCAGATGTTTTGTTAGAAACAGACATTATGAGACAATTATTAGGTTAATTGAGAAATATACAGTGATTAAAAATAATATAATTAGGCAATAAATAAATACTTTTGCTTCAAATGTATAACGTACTTTACGCATTCATATTTATTTACAAATTGATAAAAAATATAAAGAGTTATTAACAATACTAAAAATTAAATATAAATTTAAGTATCATTTTAAGATATTGTTAAAAAATATTGTATTTTTTATTAACATGATAAATAATTAAGAACTACATATGTACATAAAATTTTGCTGAGAAATACCTTTTAAACCTGCTCTGGTTATTACCAGCGAAGAGAGGAACTTAATATATATAATACAGCTTACTCAAATCTTATAAAACATCTTCCTGAAACAAAGAAAATAAAATTTTTTTTAGAAAAATCATATGGTATAGAACTATTATTTTTTTTATACGAACACAATAATTTTAGTGGAATTGAAAATCTTTACTACGAAATTAAATATCCCAAAGGTAGACTGCCATCCTTTAGAAAATTTATTTATTATTTGTATGATAAAAAATGTGTGAAAGTTGAAGATAACAATAAAATACTTAGAGAAAAAATTGTTTTATTACATACAAGCGCATTCTTGGAATTTGACGCAATACTAAAGTTTTATAAACAACAATCATAAATATATAGTATTAAATTACATAAACTAACTTAAATCTACATTACAACTTAATGGTTAACATCTGTATGAGGCTTTATGATTCAGGCACTGTAGGGTTAGATAGGTATAGTTAGGTTGTGCTGCAGTTTCTGAAATTTGATTTAATAATTATAATCAAATAGGTTAAGTGTACTTGTAGTTAATCTCTTTACAGTAATTTTTTTAAAGAAATTTTCATTCTCTTTAAAATGTTTTTCTATAACCTTTTGTCTCTTAAGATAGGCAATTTCATCTTTATATTCAAATAACGTTGATAATGCAAAACCACCTTCTTTGTTCCATACCTGATTCAGTCTAAAGCAAATCAATCCATTATTTTTTATATTTTCATAAAAGTTTGAACCTGTTTTTTCTACATAATTTATAAATAATTCCATTTCAGCTTCACTAAAAAATCTATTAAAACATGACTAATTAGTTTTGCTGATGGTATAGAATTTATTTTAATTATATATCCCATTAACTATTAAGTATGTATAAATGTTATTAAAAAATTACAGTTGAAATTACATATATTTTCCAACCTTCATTTGTTTTGGTAAAGCCGTAAAATGCATTATATTTTTCTATTACTGATTTGTCTTTTCTTACTCTAGTACCACAGCTTACGACGTGATCTTTAGTAGAATTTATACCATACACATAAGTCTCTGTAACAATAGTAGTGTCCCATTGTTTATTTTCTATAATTTCTTTTGGAGTAACTGGAAAATCATCAAGTAATTTACTTTTTCCATCAGATATATATGTAATAGGAAATTTGACTAGTGAATTGATACCATCCATATCTTTATTTAAAAATATGCTCAATATTTATCATACGCTTTCAGAACTTCTTTTTCATCATTATCACCCATTAAAATAATTCTCATGAGTATCTCAAATACAACTTTATCTTAATTTAAAGTAATATCTTATTATTTAATTAATTATAAAATAGAATTGGAGAAATAGAATGGGTAAAATTTCAAATAAAGATAGAGAATTTTTAGAAGATGAAAGAAAGCAAATGGAGAAAATAGCTTCTTCAAATAATGATTATCCAGTACTAATGATTAACCAAAATAGATATAGTGAAAATGAATTTCCAAATGGGGACCTTTATTTGAAGTGGAGGTCAGTTAAAAAAAAAATGATAGACGATGTAAATGGTAAAAAATTATTTGGACCATTCCAATAAAAGGTCCAATTGTGGTTTATGAACATTTAGAAAGATTAGATGAAATATTAGCTTATTGGTATCCATCGCATAAATCATTCTTAAATCTAGTTAATAGCTTTCATAGAACTGAAAACTTAAAAATTAGAGAAGATTTAGTAAGTTATGCTGTAATACATAGATGTGATGGAAGAAACATTCCACAATTAAAGTAAACTTCCTCAACAAAATTTTAACCCCTTTAATGTTTAAATGAATAACTTAAATATTAATTTTTCGTAGCATATGTCTTAGCAGCAGTTGCGTTGAATTCTAAAGCCACACACTCAGTATCACCTTCAACCCAACCATCGTGTCCAGGTTCAATTACATATACGTCACCTGCGACAAAAGTATCAATAGTACCATCATTGTGCTTTGCTGACATAGAACCAGACAGCACAGTGCCAACATGACGTGCTTGACAACTATCTCCACCGACTACAGGTTTAATACAAGTTGACCAACTCCAACCTGGTTGAAGGACCATTTTCGCTGCAGCAACACCACCTAAGTCACATACATGAACATTAGCCTTGTCTGGACTGCGGACTTCATCTGGGTTATTAAAAGATTTTTTAACAATTCCTGACATTCTTCACTCCTATATATATATTTATGTATATCATTTTGATATATAAATAGTTCCAAATCAAGCCATAAGATAATAAATTTTGATAAAGACTGGTGTTTTAAGCTTGTTGATTAAGTTTAAATCATACAAAATCTCTATCTGCTCATACAGACACAAACAATCACAATAACTATATCTTACCCATAGATTGTCTCTGATTACATTAACCCTATTGTATCCCTTGTTTAAATGGTTAACACTTTACGAGATGTGTTTGAATGGATTAGAATATAATAGAATTAAAATACTTGCGGAATTCAAAATATGTACGGAATTACAGTTACTGTAAAATTACAAAATAAATTAGCCAAAGATTCTATAGTCATGTCCCTAAAAAATATGAGTGAAGAGTTATTTAATGAAAATGGAGGCTTGTTAATTAGGTGCTTTACAGAAGTATCAGATACTCAAATAGATATGTTTCACTTGTGGAAAAACAAATCATATTTATTAAAAACAAGAACAAAGTTTTCCAATAAGTTTTGGAATGATATAAAAGAAATGGGAGGCATTGTAAGTAAGTCAGAAGGTGAAACGTTAGTTGAAATGTCAAAATTGATAAAAAATGCTAGCGTTCAGATTAAATGATGTATATAAGAATTGTAGAATTACAGCTCCTACTAAACTTCAATTAAATATCTTTTTAGATTATTTAAGGTTTACTCATTTTCCAAAAAATTTAATACAGGGTCAAAAATCTGCAAAAGTTTTTAGGGTTAATGAAGAGTCAGCATTTGTTATTGCTGAATTCAAAGATAAGATATCTGCAGACAAAATTAAAATTATGAATAATCCAGAAATCAACGAATTAAAAACTAACTTAAAAATAAGGTCATTTGAGGGACCAATTGAGTATTCTTTAGATTGATAGGTTAATGTTGGAAAAAAATACTGAAAATAGACAGAATAACTATATTGTTATTTATGATTTTTTCAGAAAAAAAGTCAGATGAATATAAATCCTCTTTTAACAAATTGTATCCAAAAGGTGTTACTCATGGCAAATGGGCTGAGGATGCAGTTGGAGAGTTTGCAACATGTTATCAAACGTGGCTTGGAAACAATAGTACCTTTTTTTGTTCTCATTATTTAGCTAACTCAAAGGAAGATGTAGAAAAGCAAGTTCAAAGTTGGGGAACAGATAAGTATGCTAGTTTTTTTGTTGTTGAAGTAGAGAGGTTTACATCAAGTTTAAAACCAAAAGACGAAATAGTAAACTTAGATAAGTGGTATGAAAATAATACATAAAATCAGACTATAAATCCCAAAATCATATAAATTCACACAACCACTAAAACTACATCTGAAGTATAATTGACACTGATTACAGTAATCACTGTGTATGACTCATTAGAATGGTTAACACTTTAGTTATTCCACCCCTTTGTAAATTCTTCAGAAGTAAATTCATGGACTACTATACCCCGGCTTCCTATTACTTTAGTAATAAATGTTTTTACCATTGGTATATAATGCTTATCTAATAGACTTTGGCATGAAACGTATGCTTTTTCATCTCTATACTCAAATAATATACCAACTCTATGAACACCTTCTTTATTCCAAAGTTTTGTCAAAACTCTTCTTAACATTCCAGCTTTAGTAAATTCTTCAATAACTTTTGGTGTAAAAATTTCGTTTTGTTTAACTATGTAATGTTCAAGTTCAAGGTCTGACATAAATTCTCTTGTGGTATAATTTACTTGTTTTGAAGAAGTCATAAAAGTGTCCTATTTAAAAAGTTAAAGTGATTAATAGTAGAATATTTTACTGCCTAATTATTGTAAATAGCCCATCTGCTTCATAGCTAAAGTATACTTTACGTATAAGAGGGTAGTGGCACTCGCGTTGGGGGTAAGATTGCACTTGTGGTGATACAGTTAAGTGATAAATATAAATGCCATTATAGTTAGGTATATTTATACATTTTTGTGACTCACTTATCTGTGCTAAAAACGCTAAATTAAGATGTAACACTTAGAGTGGATGAAACGGTAGACCATTATGTGTCTGTTGACACAAATTCAGGAATACATAATATGAGTGTAGAGCTTGTAAGCAACTACAAGTGGTGTATATAGGATGAACTTAACTCTTTTCAGCCGCACCATTATAAAATTTAACGTGTTGTAATTATTGCATTTTCTTATTTTTAATTAAAACTGTGAAACAAAGTGAGAAACATTTTGTAATTTTTTACTTAACACAGATAGGTTTGATTGATACTAATTTATTATAAATTTTTGCAGGCTGGGAGTTTCTGTTGGATACCAAAGCAAATTTAATGACTTATAATACTTTTACTTTTAAGACAGAAGCACAAATGCTTCTTTTTAGAAGAATTTGGGAGGATAATGGTACAGCATTATTTGATAAGCTTAAAAAAAAAAGGATGTACAAGATTTTGTCTTAATCAAATATGGAATGTGAAGGGAACATTCAAAATATCTGTTTTGTTTGAGTATGAAAGTCCAAATGCATTCAAACAATCTCAGAAGGAACTAGACAATTTTACCAAAAATATTATTAAAGACCTTCAAGCTGCAGACCCAGTTATAGAGGCAAGTAGAAATATTGTTCTTCAGGATTTAAAAATTTAATCCCAGTCTCACATAGACTCACACAGCCATTATAACTACAACTAATGTACAAATGACCCTATATGAGTTACTAAAATATCTAACATTTTAGAGATGCGTTTTTTGGAAAAAGTCTAGAGTAATAAGCTTTAAAACACTATTTAACTCTTTTGATAGCTGTTTTTGATTTCATTTCATAATCAAATATATTCCTTGAATATTCACCATGTTTAAAATAGAAATATTTTGATGATACGTATTTATTTCCAATTGGAGAAGAATATTTTCCACTAACTTCAAGATTGTCGTCCAAATAAACATCTACATCAAACCCAGATTTTCCTTCAAAATTAAGCAAAACATTTAATTTATATTCGGTTCCATCTTTTTTAATTTTAGTGGTTCCTAATCCGGTTGATTTTATTACATCTTTTTGACATCGCTCTCCATGACCGTTCTTGTAATTTGCTTATAGACGTAATTGACCACCAAATTGTATGTTTACTTTGAGTGGTGGTTTCAGAACCATCTATGCAATCATGAATTTGGAATATATCAAATTTTTCTGCATATACTCTCTTACTCTTATTTTGAAAGGAAAATATTGTTTGAAAGTTATATTTTGCTCTTGTAGATAATGAAAGAGCTTTTTTTGATAGAATTCTAGCTTACCGACATTTTCGTTTTTTTTGCTAGTTTTAAAAATATAACTTGGATAATTTTCTACAATTGTACCTTTATCTGGAGAAATTAGGTCTATTATCAATATTGCTATTAGTGAATTTGGGTTAGATTGTTCCAATGGATATGCTAGGACTTACTTTCCAAATCATAATATTGTTCATAGCCGTAAACCTTTACCTATAGATAAAATAGAATTAATGCATAAATTATGCAAAGAATATAATAATGATTTAAGATGGTTGGTTGCATCACTCAGTGATACTGGAATGAGATTAGGTCAGGGGGTTAGTTTGCTTAAATCAGATATGAATCTTTATTTGAGATACCTCATACAAGACTCATTCTTTATCCTTGGAGACGTTTAAAGACAAAAGAAGTAAAAGATGTATACCACTTGTGGGAATATCACTTTGGGCTTGTAAGAAAAACTTAGAACATAACAATCACAGTATATATGCCTTTCCTATATATACTTCAGTGAGTATGTGCAATGCAAATAGAGCTAATGCTTCTCTTAATAAATGGATGAAAGAGAAACTTTTAGATAACTATCTGACCCATGGATTTAGACATAGTATGCGTGACCGTTTAATAGCCGTAGATGTCTAAGTAATAATTGATAATATTTGTCAACTTTATTAACCATTTAATTTATCAAATAAAACATATTTACACGTACCGTCTAAAAAACAACAATAAATAGCAAAGATAAGCCTCAGATGTTTAATTTTCAGGCATTATTAAAATTGAATTTTGTTAGGATAATTGTATATATATATTAATATGAACAAAGTTCTCTGTGCCAGTTCTATACTTATTTGTGATTTAAATAAATTCAAACATTTACTTTAAATCTAATATATAAATAATTCTGATTATATTCATTCTGCTATACAAATCTATATTAGATATTAAAATGGTTAACACTTTACGAGTTGAGTTTGTTTAACTTAAAATACAAATATGTTTTTAGAATATTTTGAAACTATTACTTTTGCTGTAATTTTGTGCTCAGTATTTTTTGGAGGAATAGTTAAAGGATCAGTTGGTATTGGAATGTCTATGTTTTCAGTTCCATTGATAGCTTTTATTTTACCACCTACTAAAGCAATGATGCTTTTATGCTTTCCAGTTATAGTAACAAATTTTATCCAAATGGATATCAAAAGAGGAATAAGCAGTTTTAGGTTTTTTCCAATGTTTATAGCACTTTTTTTAGGTATACTTATAGGTGGAAAACTAATATTAAGTTTAAATTTGAAAACAATTTCAATAATAATTGCATTAACTATTATTATTTTTACGCTTTTCAACTTTTTAGGACTAAATCTAAAATGGCTTAAACCAAAATATGAGAAAATGATATCAATCTTTATTGGTTTTTTTTCAGGTATCCTCGGTGGGGTGTCTACGTTCTATGCACCGCCTATAATTACCTTTTTAGTTTCTTTAAATTTAGCAAAAGAGAATTTTATAAGAACTACAGCAACAATGTATTTCTTAGCTTCTATACCATTATATTCATCCCTTATTTTTCATGGTTTAGGAAATTTCTATGATTTGTTAGTAAGTCTCATTATTACTGTACCAGCTTTGTTAGGACAGTATTTTGGAACTAAAATTAGGTTGAGATTAACTAACGCAATATTTACAAAAGCTATTTTAGTAATTTTAATTGTTATTGGTTTTTCATTGTTGATTAAAAATTTATAAAAATTTTTAATGTTTTTTAAAGAAGCTTTACGCAAAGCAATTACTATTTTGGATTATATTATTGAAAACTAAAAAATACATTCATTTAGTATAAATAATTCCCCTTACAACATAGCTAACAATATAAGTAAGTTTTTTGTTAACGAGCTACATGATAACTTTGTACTAAATTTGTAATACTATTAATGCATTTGGTATATAAAGTATTTAATTAAAGAAGAATACAATATGAATGAATTAACTCAAAATAAACTAGAGAGCTATGCCCAAAAAATTTTAAACGATTATGATACAAAAAATCATAGTGCTTTGTTTAAAAATAAAAATATTAATATTAGTATCTCAGAAGCCTATAAAATTCAATCTATACTAACTGATCTCAGAATAAAAAGAGGTGAAAAAGTAATTGGTTATAAAATTGGTAGTATTTCAAAACAAACACAAAAAAAATATGGTTTTTCGTATCCAGCTTGGGCACGTTTATGGGAAAGTGAGCTTCACTCAAATGGAATAAGATTGAATAAAGAAAATTATTCAAATCCAGCAATGGAAGCTGAATTTGGTATAAGATTCAATCGTGATTTACATCCTGAAATGGTTAATTTTGAATATTTATTAGCTTCAATTGATACAATTCACCCAATAATTGAAATACATAATCTAATATTTTATAGTAATGAACCCTACGGTGCAGAACATATTTCAAATAATGCAATAAATGCCGGTGTGGTTTGTGGTATTGGGATAGATAAACCACAATTTGGAGAAATTACTGATCTAAAATTACTTTATGATAAAATAATAATAGATAAATGGACAAACAAAATATGGCCTATTGACATGTTATCAGCAGTTGAGTGGTTTGTTATGGAACAAGCTAAGATTAATAATCAAATAAAAAAAGGGGATCTTATTTTGACAGGAGCATATGGTCCTCCAATTCCAATAGTCGATAAAAAATTGATAGAGGTTAACTCTAGTTTGTTTGGAAACGTTTCAGCGATTTTTAAATAAAAAAGTTTTCATATTTTCTGCATTATATAGACTTATATAAAGATATTGAGCACTAATTATGTTTAATAACTCTGATTTCAATAAGTCTGCTGTATTACTTGATGTATAAATTAAATGGATAATACTTTATGGATATTATCTCGTTAGATTAGTATATTTTTACTCAATACTTTAAATGTTTATAGGAGTAACAATGCCATTAATAAGAATAGATGTTCCTGAAGGGGTATCTGCTGATACTAAAAAACAAATACATAGCAAAGTAAGAGAAGTTGTATTGAAAACTTTAGCTCCAAAAGAAGTTAAATATGACTATGTTTCTATTAGAGAGGCTTTTGGTTTTATAGGTGATGGTCTTCCAGTTATTGATGTAGATTTGAGACCAGGGCGAGATGCTAGAAGAAAAAAAGCGCTTGTTGAAGGTATATCTGAAGTTCTTAAAGACACACTAAATATTTCTAAAGAAGATGTATATTGTCTGTTTAGGGAAACACCGGCACATAATCATTATACTGGAGGTGAACCTTTACCAGAATGGGTAGCAACTGATGAAGAAAAATAATAATCTATTATTAAAATTGATTAATGCATGTTAAATAATAATTATGAGAAAAGAATTAAAAATATTTTTATGTGTTGTCACATTTTTTATTTTGTTAAAAGGTTACATTTTCTTTTTTATTGGCCCTTCTATACTTACCAATTCAAATATGGGATATCAGTTTATAGTTAAATAAATATAATCAAATATAAAATTATTAACGATTAAAATTTTAAAGTATTATTTACTAATGTTACAATTTGTTTTTTAATAAAATTAATATATATCTTACAACATACTTCAAATTTTAAAAATTGAAAATATTTATTCCTTGTTCTAAAATAACCTATGAACAGAAAACTGACAGAAAAAAAATTCATTAATTGGTGGAATGACGGAGAGAATAAATTTTCAAAGTTTCTATATATATTTGTCAGTTGGTGGGATGATGGTGAAAACAAGTTTTTAAAAGCAATTTATTTTTCTATATTTTTGCATTTTTTATTCGGTGCTTTTTGGTTGATTAGTCTTGGCATAGGGTACATATTTTAACTACAACATATTTAAAAGGACATAAATTGAAAAAAAATGGAAAACCGCACCCTTATATTTTTAAATGGTATGCTAGTGCATACGTCATATTAGCAATAATTGTAACTTATCTAGAATATGATAACTGGTTTAGTTGAAAATAATAAAATATTACATTTCTTATTCGCAAGATTAGGAACACATCGGTAAATATTTGTAAAAATTAATAATCTTAAAAGAGTTTAATTAATGAATTTAATAAAAAAGTTAAATTGTTTTAGTTAGTGTTATACTGATTCTAATTTTACTTTGATACAATTCTTACTAATAACTGCTGGATAATTAATAACATGTAATAACTCATTTTCCATTTCATTTATTCTTTTATTACATTTAGCTTCTGTTGAATAATAACCTTTAGTATCCTCAATACCAAAACATTCTTTTTCGTGGTAAATAAGGTTCATTGGCGAACATACTAACATAATTGCAAAAAACATATTTATACTCCATGATTTCCCCCATGGTTAATATTATAATGAACGAAATTTGATGTATCTCAACGTTATTTCTATCCACATTGATTTTATGTTATTTATTTATGCAGAAACTATTTTTGTTATTAAAAATTAATCAATTTCCATGAATATTTCATAGTTTAACAATGAGTATCAGCTTAAAAATCTGACATATATCTAATAAAATAGAACATATTTATTAATAATTATTTATTATAATGATTTATAAAATAAATTAATTCTTTGTATTATAGAATATATTGTTAATTAGCCTTTAGCCTCTTTTTTAATTTTTTCTTCCAAGTGACTTATCATAATTCTTCTCATATATTCAGCTCGTGTCAAATCTGTAAAGGAATATTAACGAATATCATCTTGGCTAACTCTGATAGAAAAATTATAAAAAGCTCCAGTTTTCTTTATGCTAGAAGCGCTACCTGTAGCAATCTTACTTGTATTAACTAAGGTTCAAAATTTTGTTTCAATAATATTTGTCATTTTTAAACACGAGAGAGTATGGATGATTGAATTATTAAGAATTAAAATCTTTAAAAAAGTCAAAAAATTAATTTTTATTGTTAAACATTAAAGGTTAACAGTACTTATACATAAAATGAAACCTTTCGCTTGTATGTTGTCTTACGTGAGTACTCCACCGACCTTTTTCTACGGCTACAGACCATTCACTACTGTTTACTACATCTGGATTTTCTATTTCATACATTGCTACAAACTTTTGACTTGGAGCATCCATTGACTTAGTTTCACCTCCAATAGAAAACATGAAAGGAACGCCTTGACCTCTTGTGACTCTATTAACTCCTGGTACTTCTAATAAATAAGGTATGTGTTCCATGTCGTACACTTCATTAAACAGACCTTCAAACTCAGACTTTACATTCATAGAAACTATAAAAATATATTTTGATTTAGACATATTTTCTCCTTTAAAGTTTTTTAGCAGACTTTATTAATAATTCTTTTTCTTTTTTGTTTAGTTTTTTTAACTCTATTTCTCTTTTACTAGCGCTACTTCTATTTGAAAAATCTTCTTTATAAATCAATTCCACAGGTAATTTTCCTCTAAGATATTTGGAGCCATTTCCTGACATATGTGCTCCAATTCGTTTGTCTAGGTTATTGGTTATGCCAGTGTAGATTGAATTATCTCTACATCTTAACATATAAACAAACCAGATCATTTATATTTTACTATTGTTTTCTCTTGTTATATCAATAAAAATATCTTCAAGACTAACATCTTTCGCAGATAAATCTATTATGTTCAAATTGGATTTATGTAAGGTTTCAATAACTTTTTTTGTAGAAATTTTATTAGGATTAAAATGCAATTTCACTTTGTTTCCATGAATTATTATTTGTCCAATATTTTTAAGAAAATTTTTATCTTTTGTTGAAATCTCATTTTTACTTAATGTGATTTTAATAATTTTTTTGTTTGATTTTGCAAGAAGAGAATTTGTAGTTTCATTTGCAACAATTCTACCTTTACTAATAATAGCTATATAGTTACATAAATTTTCTGCCTCTTCTAGATAGTGTGTAGTTAATATTATAGTAACACCTTGTTCATTCAATTTTTTAAAATATTTCCATAATTTTTGTCTTAACTCTACATCTACCCCTGCCGTAGGTTCGTCTAGTATAACAATTGGAGGTGAATGTACCATTGCTTTAGCCACTAATAATCTTCTTCTCATTCCACCAGATAAGGTTCGACTATAACTCTTAGCTCGATTACTTAAATCCATTAACTTTAATAATTCATCTGTTCTCCAAGATTTTTTTGGAACATTAAACATACCAGAATGTAAATTTAAAGTTTCTTGAGGAGTAAAAAAAGCATCAATATTTAACTCTTGTGGAACAACGCCTATTGCTAGTTTTGATTGTTTTCTATGTTTATCAATGTCATAACCCCATATAATTACCTTGCCAGAACTTTTAATTACCGCTCCAGAAATAATATTTATCAGAGTTGATTTACCTGCACCATTAGGACCTAAAAGACCAAAAATACTTCCAGCTGGAATATTTAAAGATATATTATTTAATGCAATATTTTTTGTATCTCCATCATAGAATTTATTAAGATTTTTAATTTCCAAGGCTAATTTATTATCTGGAATTTCCCAATAATTTTTATTCATCTATAGTCTTTCTAATGATTTTTCTCTTATTTAAAAAAAAAATAGTAGATATTTATGATTTAATGACAATTACATCAATTTATTTATAATATAATATGAACATAACAACTCTAATTTTTTTTAAAATATTCTTAAATGAGCGATAATTTAAAACACAATAAAAGACCAGATATAAAACTCAATGATCCAAATAATTTAATATTAATTGATGGTTCAGGGTATATTTTTAGAGCTTTTTATGGGTTACCCTCTATGACAAATGAAAATGGGGTGCCTGTCAATGCAGTGTTTGGTTATACAAAAATGTTACTCAAGCTGATTGATGATTTTAAACCAATGTATGTAGCTGTAATATTTGACGTTGCAAGAAAAACATTTAGGAATGATCTTTACGATTTATATAAAGCTAATCGATCTGACCCTCCGGAAGAATTAATACCCCAGTTTTCAATAATTAGAGAAGCAACTAATGCTATTGGCTTACCTGTTGTTGAAATGGAAGGGTTTGAAGCTGATGACTTAATAGCAACATATTCAAATATGGCCCAAAAAATAAATAAAAAGGTAATTATAATTTCAAGTGATAAAGATCTTATGCAATTGGTTGATGATAACACAATTTTATTTGATCCTATGAAACAACATTGGATTAATGATGATCAAGTTTTTGAAAAATTTGGGGTTTACCCAACTAAAGTAATCGATGTTCAGTCACTTGCAGGTGATAGTAGTGACAATATACCTGGAGTTCCTGGAATAGGTGTTAAAACAGCTGCAGATTTAATCAATCAATTTGGTGATTTAGAACAACTTTTAACAAGGGCAATTGAAATAAAACAAAATAAAAGAAGAGAAAATTTAATAGAATATGCTGACCAAGCAAGATTATCTAGATCATTAGTGACCTTAAAAAAAGATGTACCAGTTAAGTTAAAAATTGAGGAGTTCAAAATAAACTCGATTTTAGAACTTAATAAATTAATTCCTTTTTTAAGAGCGCACGGATTTAAAAGTCTATTAAATAAATATGAAAATGTTGAGCAAGAAAAAATCAAAGAAGAATCAAATGTTTCAAATTTAAATATTATTAAACATGATCAGGAATTTAAATCTATCTCAAAAAATTATTATTTAATCGAAAATTTGTCAGATTTAAAACTTTTTATTGATAGATGTTACGATAAATCTACTATTGCTGTGGATTGTGAAACAAACTCTTTAAATGCTAAGAATGCTCACTTAGTTGGACTATCATTATCTTTTGAAGAAGGTGAGGCTTGTTATATACCGCTAAGACATGGAATAAATTTGGGAAATAACCAGTCGGGTTTTGTTTTTGACGATGTCAAATCATTTAAACAAATTCCATTTGATGATGCAATTTGCTTAATTAAGCCACTTCTCGAAGATAATTCAATATTAAAAATTGGTCACAACATTAAATATGACGCATTAGTTATGAAACAAGAACATAATGGAAACATTAATTTAAATCCTGTTGGTGATACTATGTGTATTTCATATGTGGTAGATCCGGGAAGAGTAGATAGTCACAAATTAGATGCTTTAGCATTACGTGAATTGAACCATGAAACCATTAAATATGAAGATATTTGTGGAAAGGGAAAAAATAAAATTTTATTTAATCAATTATCTCCTTTAGATGCTCTAAATTACGCGGCTGAAGATGCTGACATTACTTTATCAATTTATAACAGAGTTTTACCAAGAATAATTAATGATAAAAAGTTTTCAGTTTATAAAAGACTAGAAAATCCATTGATAAATGTATTATTAAAAATGGAAAACACAGGAATTATCATTAATCCAAAAAAACTAAATGAAATTTCTAAAAATTTATCAAGTCAGATTGATAAATTGGAAGAGCAAATATTCAAAATGAGTAAAACTAGTTTCAATATAGGTTCTCCCAAACAGTTAGGAGAAATTTTATTTGATAAGATGAAAATTGAAGGTGGCAAACGTTCAAAAAATGGCTCCTGGCAAACAAGTGTTGAAATATTAGAAAAAATTTCTGATATGGGATATGCAATTGGAGACGTTATTTTAAGTTGGAGACATTTTTCTAAACTTAAAAGCACTTACACTGATGCATTAGTTGAACAAATAAACTCAAAAACTCATAGAGTTCACACTAACTATTCTATGGTTGGAGCAAGCACAGGAAGGTTGTCTTCTTCAAATCCAAATTTACAAAATATACCAATTAGAACTGAAGAAGGAAGGTTAATTAGAACAGCCTTTGAGCCAAAGAAGGGCTTCAAATTAGTTTCAATGGATTATTCTCAAATTGAATTAAGGTTGATTGCTCATATTGCAGATGAAAATAAGATGTTGGATGCGTTTAATGATAATTTAGATATTCATGCTGATACTGCCTCTAAGGTGTTTGGTATACCAATAAAAAAAATGACTTCAGAGTTTAGAAGAAAGGCAAAGGCAATTAATTTTGGAATTATCTATGGTATTTCAGCATATGGTCTTGCAAAGCAGTTAAAATGTTCTGCAAATGAAGCAAAGGATTTTATTAGTTCATACTTCTACAGATTCCCAAGAATTAGAGATTATATGGAACAAATTAAATCTAATTTAGATAGTGATGGCTATGTAGAAACTTTATTTAATAGACGTGTTTATATTAACGATAGTAATTCCAAAAACCAAAAGCTGAGAGGGTTTGCAGAAAGGCAAGCTATTAATGCTCCTATTCAAGGTACTGCAGCGGACATTATTAAATTGGCGATGATTAAAATTCATAAACAGTTACTAAATAAAAAAGAAATTTCTATGCTGATGCAAGTCCATGATGAGTTAGTATTTGAAATTAGAGAAAAAAATATTGAAGAATTTACAAATGTTATATTACCCATAATGGAAACTGCTAACTTACCAATGGTGCCTTTGAAGGTTAACTTAAAAGTAGATGTAGGTGTTGGAAATAATTGGGCTGAAGCTCATTGATTATATTATTTAACAAAAATAACTTAATTTAGCCTTGAATAAACCTAAATTTTCTCATCAAATAATCATAAATAAATAATTATTTTTTTAAATACAGGTGAAATAATGAGTGAAAAGATAATACTTGTTGATGATGATAGTAATATTTTAGCATCTGTTTCCCTTGCCTTAAGGGCAGAGGGTTGGTCAGTTGAAACTTATAATGATAGTGAACAAGGACTTGTTGCATTACAAAGAAACTCTCCAGATATAGCTGTTTTAGACATCAAAATGCCAAAAATGGATGGTATGGAACTTTTAAAACGTCTAAGGGCTTCTAATGATGTACCAGTTATTTTTTTAACTAGTAAAGATGATGAAATAGACGAGGCAATTGGTCTTAGGATGGGTGCTGATGACTACATAACTAAGCCATTTTCGCAAAAACTATTGATAGAAAGAATAAGAGCAGTCCTTAGAAGGACTTTATTTAAAAATTCAGATTCATCAGATAAAATGATCCAAAGAAATGATTTGTCCCTTGATCCAGACAGGCATCTTTGTAAGTGGAAAGGACAAGAGATAAGGCTGACTGTTACAGAATTTTTAATACTTTATACATTGGCACTTAGACCAGGATTAGTAAAAAATAGAGATCAACTTATAGACACAGCATATGGTGAAACTATATATGTTGATGACAGAACTATTGATAGTCATATAAAGAGAATGAGAAGAAAATTTAGAGTTTTTGATAAAGATTTTGATTGTATTGAAACTCTATACGGTGTTGGGTATAGGTATAGAGATGTATAAAAATTGAGAAAATTATTTAGAATTATAAAGAGATTATATTTTCCTCTTAAAATGAGAATATTATTTATAATTTTATTACCAGTTTTATTATATCCTATCATCATAATATACTTCAACAAGTATCAAGAAATTTTGATTAAATCTGAGTTTGCAGCTATAGAAAGACAAGGTCTTACTCTTACAAAAGCACTTGCGTTGGCAGAAAATCAATATGGCCTAATTCAAAATAATCAAATCTCTAGTCCTGCGTTACAAAGTCTTATTCCTAAAGTTGATTATGGATCTAATATAAGAGCAAGACTTTTCAATATATACGGGAATTTAATAGCTGATACAAAAGCAAGCATGAAATATAGTCCATTTGTAAAAGTAAGCCCTTTACCATCAGTAGATAAGGATTTTTCTTTAAAAACTTATTTCACTGACTTTGTCTTTTTATTTTCAAATATTATATCAAAACCACTAAATCTTCCACTTTATGTTGATAATAGAGAATTTTCGTTAGAAGATTTTCCAGAAGTTATCATGGCTCTGAGAGGTGAAAACACAAAAGTGCTAAGGCAAGATAAAAGTGGAAATTTATTTTTATCAGTTGCAATTCCTATCAAAAATATTCGTATGATTAGGGGCGCTGTTCTTCTATCAGTTTCGGGCAACAAAATAGAAAAAGAATTAGTAGACTTGGAAACTGAACTTTTTAAAGCATTTGGGTTAATTCTATTAGCAACCGTTACTCTTGCTCTTTATTTTGGAAGATCAATAACTAACCCTATAGTAAAGTTATCAAATGAGGCTGATAAAATAGCAGAAGACAAAATGATGAAAAGTTTTAATCTAAGTGAATTTAGATTTAGAAAGGATGAAATAGGTAAACTAGCGCGATCATTTTTTAAAATGACTAATGAATTACAAAAAAGAATAGATCACATAGCAGAATTTGCTGCGGATGTCGCACATGAGTTAAAAAATCCTATAACATCTGTGAGGTCTGCTTCAGAAACAATTAGTAAAGTAAGAAGCGCAAGTGAACAGAAAAAATTAATAAAGGTTATCCAAAATGATGTTGAAAGAATAAATAGATTAATTAACGATATTTCTGCAGCTTCAAAGCTAGATTCAGAATTATCTAGAATAGAAATGAAAAAAATAAATATTTCGAATTTACTTGAAACTTTGGTTGATGTAAGATTGTCTACAGTCAACTGTAACATAAATTTTTTAAAATATTCTGAAGATATATATATTTTTGGTAATGAAAATAAGATTGCGCAGGTTTTTGATAACTTAATACAAAATGCGGTTTCTTTTTCAACTGATAAACAGATTATAAATATACGTTTAGAAAAAAGCTTAGAACATGTTATTATTCTAGTTGAAGATAGTGGTCCGGGTTTCTCTAATGGATCTTTAAAAAAAGTTTTTGATAGATTTTATACAGACAGACCTAAAAATGAAAAGTTTGGAAACCATTCTGGTTTGGGTTTATCCATTTCAAAACAAATAATCCTAGCGCATGGAGGGACTATTGAAGCTTTAAATAGATTTAACCAAAAGAATGAATGTGTTGGAGGTAGTGTTAAAGTCAGTTTTCTAGAAATGTAAAAGCATAAAAAATTAAAAAGTAATAAATTCATAGTTTTCAAAAGATTGTTAGAGTGTTATAGATTTATAAAAATTTTTAAGGATTATTATGAAAGATTATTCAATATTAGATATTAGACTTGCAGAATGGGGAAGAAAAGAAATATCAATTGCTGAGACAGAGATGCCAGGATTGACTGCTTGCAGAGAATTATATGGAAAAGAACAACCATTAAAAGGGACTAGAATAGCAGGCTGTTTACATATGACTATACAAACAGCCGTACTTATTGAAACTTTGGTAAGCCTTGGAGCAACTGTTAGATGGGCTAGTTGTAATATATTTTCAACACAAGATCATGCTGCTTCGGCTATTGCTGAACAAAATATTCCAGTTTTTGCTAAAAAGGGTGAAACTCTAAAAGAGTATTGGGAGTATGTTGATAAAATATTTACATGGTCTGAAGATACATTTGCTAATATGATCCTAGATGACGGTGGAGATGCCACACTTTACATAATTTTGGGAGCTAAAGCTGAAAGTGGAGAAAGGGTGCTTGTGTCACCTGCTAATGAAGAAGAAGAGGCGCTTAAAACTCAAATCATGTCTAGACTTAAATCTTCTCCAGGTTGGTTTACTAAGGTCAAAAATAGTATTAAAGGAGTAACAGAAGAAACAACGACAGGTGTTTTAAGATTATATCAAATGGCTGAAAAGGGTGATCTCCCTTTTCCGGCGATAAATGTAAATGATTCTGTGACAAAATCTAAGTTTGACAATTTATATGGATGTAGAGAATCTTTGGTTGATGGTATTAGAAGGGCTACAGATGTAATGTTATCTGGTAAAGTAGCTGTAGTAGCTGGATTTGGTGATGTTGGTAAAGGTTCAGCGGCGTCCCTTCGTCAGGGTGGAGCAAGAGTGATTGTAACAGAGATTGACCCAATTTGCGCATTACAAGCTGCAATGGAAGGTTATGAGGTGTGTTCAATGGAAGAAGCTTGTCCAAGAGGAGATATTTTTGTAACCGCAACTGGTAATAAAGATGTTATTACAGTTGACCACATGAGAGATATGAAAGATAGAGCTATAGTTTGTAATATTGGTCATTTTGATTCTGAAATACAGGTTGAATCATTACAAAATATGAAGTGGTCAGAAGTTAAACCACAAGTGGATGAAGTAGAGTTTCAAGATGGAAAAAGATTAATTATGTTAGCAAAGGGAAGATTAGTTAATTTGGGTTGTGCAACTGGGCACCCCAGCTTTGTAATGAGTGCTTCATTTACCAATCAAGTTTTAGCACAGATTGAAATTTGGCAAAATTCTAAAAACTATGAAAATAAGGTCTATACGTTACCAAGACATCTAGATGAAAAAGTCGCCACTTTACATTTGGAAAAAGTAGGGGCGACTTTGTCTAAATTATCAAATGAGCAAGCTGATTATATTGGTGTTCCAGTTCAAGGTCCTTTCAAATCTGATAATTATAGATATTGAGCATGAAGGCATTATCAGAAATTATTGTTAAATCTGAAAATGAAATGAAAAATATTGGTGGTTTGATATCAAGATTATTAAAAGCAAACGATCTAATTACTTTTGAAGGTGATTTGGGAGTTGGCAAGACTTTTCTATGTAAGTCTATTATAAACACTATTACAAATATAAAAGAAGTACCAAGTCCAACATATAACCTCGTTCAAACCTATCCTTTGAATAAGGGTATAGAAATATGGCATTGTGATTTTTATAGAATTAATAACTTTGAAGAAGTTGAAGAAATCGGTGTCTTTGAAGATCTAAAAAAAAAATTATTTTACTAGAGTGGCCAAGATTTAATTTAGAAATTAAAAATTTGGACCCTTTAAACATTACTATATCTTTTATTGGTAGTAATCAGAAGCAATTTTCAGGATTAAGAAAAATTTCATTATTTGGATCTGTAAATTGGTTTAATAGGATAAAAGAGCTTTCCTTAAAGTTGGATATAACTAAATGAGTATGAATTTTGTTTTTTATGATTTGGAGACTACAGGAAGAAATTCTACTTGGGATCAAATTATTCAAGTTGCCGCAATCTTAGTCGACAAGAACTTTAATGAGCTTGAAAGATTTGAGGATAGATGTCGTTTAAGATCAGGTTTGGTTCCCGAACCTGGTGCTTTATTAGTTAATAAAACATCAATAGAGATGTTAAATAATATCAATTTATCACATTATAGTTTAATAAAAAAACTCCAGGATAAATTTAAAAAATGGTCTCCAGCTATATTTATTGGATATAATACTATTTCTTTTGATGAAGAGTTTCTTAGAAAAACTTTTTTTAAATTACTTCTAGAACCATATATAACTCAATTTAATGGAAATAAAAGGGTAGATGTTTTAGGAATAACAAGATCATCTAAATATTATTATCCGGAATGTTTAGAAGTTGGTATGAATGAAAAAGGGAATCAAATATTCAAACTAGATAATTTGACTGAGTTGAACAAGATTACTCATAATGCACATGACGCTATGGGTGATGTAGAAGCTACTATGGAAGTTACAAAAATTTTACTAAAAAAAGCAAACATAATTTGGAATTCTGCTTTGAATAACAGCACTAAAATTGATGTTGATAACTTCCTAATTAACAATAATATTGTTTGTATGGATGAATATTTTTTTGGTAAATTCAACACTCACGTAGTCACTTACTTATGCAGAAATCATTTTAACTATCCTCAGTGTTTTGATTTACTTCATGATCCTGTTGATTATTTTGATATGTCAATAAAAGATTTAAAAATTAAAATTAAACAAAGACCAAAACTAATAAGAGAAATAAAAAATAATAAAAATCCTGTATTATTGGATGCAAGCTATATTGAAAAAATACCTCTTTATAAATCTATAGGAATTGAAGTTATTCACAAAAGAGCAGAGATGATCAAAAATAACCCAGATTTTAAAAATAAAATACAGAGAATATTATTTGAAGAAAATGAAGAAAAGGAGATTTATAAATCTCAGATTGATTTACAACCTGAAGATAGCTTATATTTTGGAGGATTTCCAGATAACAATGATAAATCAAAAATGATAGATTTTCATAATGCCGATTGGGAAGAAAAATTTTATATATCAAACCATTTTAAAGATCAAAGATATAAATACTTTGCTCAAAGATTAATATATGAAGAAGCACCTTTAGTACTTCCCAAATCCGATTATGATATCATTCATAAAATTATTGCAAAACAAATTTTAAGTACTGATAATGAAAAATGGAACACAATACCAAAATCATATCATGAATTAGATACTTTTAGAGAACAATTTGAGATCAAGGGTGATGACGAAAAACTATTATTTTTAGAAGAATTAGATAAGTTTCTTCAAGATCTAGAAAAGAAATATAAATAAACTATAATTAGCAAAGAAAGTTAGGAGAAAAAAATGGCAACCAATAAAACTAATGACCAAAAATTTAAAGAAGATGTTTTAGAATCAAAAGAACCAGTTTTAGTTGATTTTTGGGCAGAGTGGTGTGGCCCCTGTAAAGCTATTGGTCCGTCTCTTGAGGAATTATCTGAAGAAATGGCCACCAAACTGAAAATAGTGAAAATAAATGTTGACGAGAATCCTTCAACATCGCAAGCTTATGATATAAGAAGTATCCCAGCTTTAATGATTTTCAAAGATGGTCAAAAAATATCTGAAAAAATGGGTGCGTTACCAAAATCAGCTCTTGAATCCTGGGTTAAAGAGACAATTTAATCAATCTTTGTTTTATTAAATTTTAAAGTATTTCCTGCTAAATAAAGTGATCCAGTAATTAAAAGAGGTATATCTTTTTCAGCATGTTGTAAGGCATTTTCCAAATTTTGTGCAGGAAGTACTTCTAACCCTATTTTTTTTAATTTTACAATTATTTCATCTGGAGAATATGATGACTCTACTTCAGGAATAGCCATAGCAAACACTTTGTTAATATGATTTTTGAATATTTTAACAAAATTTTCAACATCTCTATTTTTCAACATGCCAATTATTAAATTCCATTTTCCTATAGAATTTTTATTTAAATATTGATTCAACACATATGCACTATCATTATTATGTGCACCGTCTAAGATTGTTATGTTATTTCTATAATTGACAATTTTTCCTTGTCTTATCTGATGAATTCTTCCAGGCCAATTCGCTTGATTTAAAGCTAAATTTGTTTTTGATAAGGATATTAATGGTAATATTTTTTTTGCAGCAGTATAGGCTGTAGATGCATTCTCATATTGATGATCACCACTTAATCCAAGTATTGTATTTGTAGAAATATTTTCAATATCAATTATTTCAGCCTTTAAACTTTTTGCGCATGCTAAAAGAGTTTGACGTGCTTTTATATTCTTTTGCTTCGCAATAATAACTGGGGTGTTTTTTCTAAAAATACCAGCCTTTTCGCGCGCTATCTCTTCAATTTTTTTTCCAAGAAACTCAATATGATCAAAACCTATTTTAGTTATTATAGTAAGTTTTTTATTTTCAATAATATTGGTGGCATCTAATCTACCACCTAAGCCTGTTTCAAATATATTCACATCACTTGGTTGTCTTTCAAAAGCAATTATAGCTGCTGCTGTCGTTATTTCAAAAAATGTAATTGGGTTATTAGCATTTTTTGTTTCTACTTCTTCTAAAATTTTAATCAGTTTTTCATTTGAAATAAGCTTATTATTTATTCTTATACGTTCATTAAAATTAATTAAATGAGGCGATGTATATAAATTTACTGATAACTTATGATATTCCAATATTTCCTTGAGAAAAGATGCTGTTGAACCTTTGCCATTAGTACCAGCGATATGAATTACATTTTGCAACCTGTTTTGTGGATTATTAAATTTTTTCATTAATAATTTTAATCTGGAAAGATCGAAGTCTATCAGTTTCGGGTGAAGTGAAAACATTCTATTTAATGTGTGTGATAATTTGTGTTTTTTTATCATTTTATTAAAAAATATTAATCTTTATTGTTAATTAATATAAAAAGTTAGTGTTTTTAATAAATGTGAAATTTTTTCTTTTTGCTCAGATCTAGGAATAACAATGTCTATCATGCCATGAGATTTTAAATATTCTGCTGTTTGAAAATTTTCTGGAAGGTTTTCTTTAACAGTTTCTTCAATAACTCTTCTTCCAGCAAATCCAACTATTGCTCCTGGTTCTGCTATATGGATGTCTCCAAGCATTGCAATACTCGCTGTAACTCCGCCGGTTGTAGGATTGGCAAGTAGAACAATATAAGGTAGATTTTCCTTTTTAACTTTATTAATTGCAATTGTTGCTCTTGGCATTTGCATCAAAGAAAATATACCCTCCTGCATTCTTGCTCCACCAGAAGATGGTACTACTATTAAAGAGCATTGTCTTTTTATCGCTTCTTTAGCAGCTACTATCAATCCATTTCCAACATATCTTCCCATAGATCCAGCCATAAATGAAAAGTCAAAACATGCTAATACTACTGGTATTTTATTTACAAGACCAAAACTTACCAACAATGCGTCTTCTAATTTTGTTTTATTTTGAGCATCTTTTATACGCTCAATATACTTTTTTTTATCTTTGAAATTAATAGGGTCTAATTTTAATTTTGGTATTAAAATATCTTCAATAGTATCCTGGTCTAAAAGAAAATTAATTCTTTCTCTTGCAGAAAGATGGTCATGAAAACCACAGGATTTACAAACATTATTGCTTTCATGAAATTCTTTATGAAATATCATTTGAGAACATGATTTACATTTAATCCACAAGATTTCTTCAGACTCTTTTATTTTAACAAAAGCCTTGAACTTAGGTAATACTGTTTCTTTAATCCAATTCAATTCTAAACTCCTTATCCGCTATATTAATATATAATAAGGCTTAATTATGTTTAACATTTTCCGACACTTTACTTATAAAATCTAAACATGAGTTAAGTGTTTGTTTCGTTGGATTATCGTCATTATCTAATGATGATTTTATTAAATCAACTACCGCAGACCCTACGACTATACCATCTGCAATATTAGCCATGGATGAAGCTTGAGAAGGTGATCTAATTCCAAATCCTATAACTACTGGTAGATCAGTAACAGTTGTTATTTTTTTCAAATTTATTGATACATTCGCTATATTTGGGGCTTGTGTTCCCGTAATTCCTGTTATTGAGACATAATATACAAACCCAGTTGCATTGAATAATATTTTATTAAGCCTTTTCTCATCGGTCGTAGGTGTAACTAGTCTAATTACACTCAGTTTATTTCTTTCAGCTTCAATATAAAATTCTTCATCTTCTTCTGGCGGTAAATCAACAATAATTAGGCCATCAACTCCAATATCAAGGCATTTATTTATAAATTTTTTTTTACCAAATATATATATGGGGTTGTAATATCCCATCAAGATAATTGGTGTATGATTATTTTTTTTTCTAAAGTTTTCTACTAGAGACAAACATTTTGTTAAGTTTGTGCCTGATTTAAGGGCTCTTTGACTTGATAGTTGAATTGAAGGTCCGTCAGCCATTGGATCAGAAAAGGGCATTCCAATTTCAATAAAATCTACACCGTTTTCGGGTAATCTTTTTATTAGATTAAGAGAGCTTTTAAAATCAGGATCTCCAGCTGTTAAAAAAATTCCAACAGCTTTTTTATTATTTTTTTTAAGTTTATTAAAAGTTTGTTTAATCCGGTTCATCAGCTTTTATTAATTTTATTTCTTCATTATTAATGGTAATACTGATGACAAATCTTTATCTCCTCTACCACACATATTCATAATTATAATCTGACCTTTTCTTTTAGCGGCAAGTTCACCAGTAATATGTAAAGCATGAGCTGGTTCAAGTGCAGGTATAATTCCTTCTAATCTACTACACAACTTAAAAGCAATTAAACTTTCTTTATCTGTCGTCGATAAATATTTAATCCTTCCTATATCATATAACCAAGAATGCTCGGGACCTATTCCAGGATAGTCAAGCCCGGCAGAAATTGAGTGTGCGTCATTTATTTGTCCATTATTGTCTTGAAGTAAATATGTTCTGTTGCCATGAAGTATGCCAGGAGATCCAGCTGAGAGGGAAGCGGCGTGAAAGTCAGATTTCAGACCTTTACCGGCAGCTTCCACACCAAAAATTTCGACCTCTTTATCATCAAGAAAAGGATGGAATAATCCCAAAGCATTAGACCCACCCCCAATACACGCAACTAAAACATTAGGTAGTCTGTTTTCTTTTTCTAAAATTTGTTTTTTTGCTTCTTCTCCTATTACAGATTGGAAGTCTCGGACCATTTTTGGATAAGGATGAGGTCCTGCAGCAGTTCCAATAATATAAAAATGTGTATTAGCGTTTGATACCCAAAATCTTAATGCGTCGTTCATTGCATCTTTTAAAGTACCAGTTCCTGAAGTTACTGGGATAATTTTAGCTCCTAATAATTGCATTCTTTGAACATTAGGTTTTTGTCTTTCAATATCCATTGCACCCATAAAAACTTCACACTCAAATCCGAATAGGGCACATGCCGTTGCAGTTGCGACACCATGTTGACCTGCACCAGTTTCAGCAATTATTTTATTTTTACCCATTTTTTTAGCTAATAAAATTTGGCCTATTACATTATTAATTTTATGCGCTCCAGTATGATTAAGTTCGTCTCTTTTTAGGTAGATTTTAGCTCCCCCAAAGTGTTCAGTTAATCTTTCTGCAAAATATAAAGGGCTAGGTCTTCCTATGTAATCTCTTCTATACATTTCTAATTCATTAATAAAAGATTGATTTTTAATTGCCTTTTCATATGAATTTTCTACTTCAAGAATAAGAGGCATTAATGTTTCTGCAACAAATCTTCCACCATGAATTCCAAACTTACCATTTGAATCAGGTCCTTTTTTTAAACTATTTAAATTAATTTCTGACATAATTCATCCATTATAAATTTCTACATTTTAAAACAAAGTTTTTAATTAATTGAGGATCTTTAACACCTTTTATTGTTTCAAGTCCAGATGAAATATCTATCGCCGGTGGTCTAGTTATATCAATTGCTTCACTTATATTATTTATATTTAAACCTCCAGCAAGCATCCATTTTTTTTTTGACTTATAATTTTTTAAAATTTTCCAATCAAATTTTTTACCATTTCCACCAGGCAATTCCTCTGAAGGTGCATCTAATATTAAAATATCACAAATTTCTGCATATGTTTTTATGTGTCTTTTTAAATCTATATTTTTTTTAATACCAATTCCTTTTATTAAAGGGATATTAAATTTATCTTTAATATTTTCACATCTTTTAGGCGATTCTTCTCCATGTAGTTGAATATAATCTGGTTTTATAAACTTTTTAATTTCTTGTAAAAAAATATCGTCAGGATTTACAGTTAAAGCAACTATTTTGGATTTTTTAGTTCTATTTTTTGTTAGGAATTTAGCTCTCGTTATTGATAAATTCCTAGGAGATTTATGATAAAAAACTAAACCAATGTAGTTAACACCGATATTTAAGGCAGCATTCATTGAAATTTGATCATTTATACCACAAATCTTAATCTCAAATGAATGTTTCATTACATATAAACTGGATGAAAAATCAAACTTATAAGTATCATTTGTTGATACGATCTTTCATTGCTTTGCCCATTCTGAAGAAAGGAATATTTTTTGAAGGTACAGCTACAACAGCTCCATTTTTTGGATTTCTGGCAATTCTAGCCTCTCTTTTCTTAACATCAAACACTCCAAAACCTCGTAACTCAACTCGTTCATTTTTACTCAAAGCGAAGCTAAGGGTGTTGAAAAATACATTAATTATTTTGCTTGCATCTTTTTGATACAATTCAGGATTAATATTAGCAATTTTTATTATTAAATCTGATTTATTCAATATTACACCTTTATAATTATGTTATGAAGAACTTGTATCTTTCTTAGCCAATGCAGCTCCTAAAATATCACCTAAACTTGCACCACTATCAGACGATCCGTACTCAGCCATAGCTTTCTTTTCTTCTTCTATTTCTTTTGCTTTAATTGAAAGCGAAATTTTTCTACTCTTTTTGTCAATATTAATAACCGCAGCATCAATTTTGTCACCTACACCATATCTATCGGTTTTTTGATCTGCTCTTTCGCGTGATAGGTCACTCTTCTTTATAAACCCTTTTAGATTTTCACCAACGTTAACCTCAAGACCGTTATCAATAATATTTGAAATCGTGCAAGTAACTGTTGAACCTTTTCTTATATTTCCTATTTCTGTAGCAGTTACGTCTTCAGTTAGTTGCTTGATACCAAGAGAAATGCGCTCTTTATCTATATCAATGTCTAATATTTTGGCTTTGATTAAACTTCCTTTAGAATATGTTTTTATTAACTCATCTCCATTGCCATCCCAACTTAAATCTGATAAATGAACTAAACCATCTATATCTTCAGATAGTCCTATGAATAAACCAAATTCAGTAATATTCCTTATTTCACCTTCAATTATTTCTCCAACTTTTTTGTTTGATTTATAATTTTCCCATGGGTTATCTACGCATTGTTTTATTCCTAAAGAGATTCTCCTTTTTTGAACATCTATTTCTAGTACCATTACTTCAACTTTTTCAGAAGTAGATACTATTTTGCCAGGATGGACATTTTTTTTCGTCCAACTCATTTCGGAAACATGTACTAGGCCTTCAATCCCATCTTCTAATTCAACAAAAGATCCATAATCAGTAATATTTGTTACAATGCCTGTCATTTTTGAACCAACTGGGAACCGTTCAAAAACCTGTACCCATGGATCCTCAGTAAGTTGTTTTATTCCCAATGAAATTCTTTGTGTTTCATCATTAAATTTTATTACTTTAACTTGAACAGATTGACCAATCTGTAGAGCTTCTGAAGGATGGTTAATTCTTTTCCATGAAATATCTGTTACATGCAATAGACCATCTACACCACCTAAATCAACAAAAGCGCCATAATCAGTAATATTTTTAATAACGCCTTGTAGAACTTGGCCTTCTTCAAGATTAGCAACTAGTTCAGATCTTGCTTCTGCTCTACTATCTTCCAAAACAGCTCTTCGTGATACAACAATGTTACCTCTTCTTCTATCCATTTTCAAAATCTGAAATGGTTGAGGCGTTCCCATTAAAACACCTAAATCTTTAATAGGCCTGATATCAACTTGACTTCCGGGTAAGAAAGCAGTTGCGCCTTCAAGATCAACTGTAAATCCACCTTTTACCCTACCGAATATAACTCCATTAACCCTTTGCTGTTTTTCAAGAGCTTTTTCTAGGTTAACCCAGGACTCTTCTCGCCTTGCCTTTTCTCTACTTAATATAGCATGTCCATTTATATCTTCTAACCTTTCAATATAAACCTCAACTACATCTCCAGCATTTATTTTAATATCTTCTTCATTATTTCCAAATTCTCTTAATGGAACTCTCCCTTCAGACTTAAGTCCTACATCAATCAAAATCATATCTTTTTCTACTGACAATACTGTGCCAGCAACAACTGAACCTTCAATGCTTGTCATTTCTTGAAAGCTTTGATCTAGTAATTCTGCAAAGCTTTCATTCACAGGTGAGGCTGTTACATCAGCTTGGGACAATATTTTCTCCTATAATTGTTAGTATATAAGCAATTTACTGAGGTTATAATTATGGAAACAAAAGAAATCAATCTAATAATTATAATAAAATAAATTTCAAGTAAGTTATTTGTTTATTTAATTTGCTAAAACCTCCATTTTTTTAGCATCTCATTTTTTTCTTTCAATAATATCGGCAACTTTTAACAATAACTCTTCGGGATTAATTGAGGTAGTATCAATGACATAAGCATCTTTAGCTGGAACTAAAGGTGATATTTTTCTATTACTATCCAGACTATCCCTTTCTCTCATACTGTTCATTAAATCTTGCAACATACACTTTTCATCATTTTCATGCAAGAAAGATATGTTTTTTTCTAACAATCTTCTTCTAGCTCTTATTTCTAATGACGCAGTAATAAAGAACTTAAAATCTGCATTTGGTAGAATTGTGGTACCAATATCTCTTCCATCTAAAATACAACCACCAAATTTCTTTTTACTTGAATTGTTGAATTCTTTTTGTTTGTTGTTTAAAATCTTTCTAAGATTAGGAAAAGTAGCAATTTTTGATGCAAGTTTAGCAACATCTTCAGTTCTTAAATTTATATTTTTCAATTCTTTGAAATTTAAAATCATTGCAAAATCACAACTGGTTTGTTCTAATTCTGTTGTATTGATTTTATTATCCTTTATAAGCTCATGAGCTACCTTACGATACAATAATCCAGTATCTAAATAAGGAAAACTATATTTATCAGACAGTTTTTTACCTAAAGTTCCTTTTCCAGAAGCCGCTGTTCCATCAATTGCTATTTCTATCATTAAAATTTATTTTTTCTGTTAATTAAAAAAATTTAAGTTAGCACCAATTTTATTCATTTTTTGCATAAATAAAGGAAAAGAAGAATTAATTGTATCTGTGTTTCTCACGGTAATTTCTTTTTCTGTGATTAAACCCAAACATAAAAAAGACATAGCAATTCTATGGTCTAAGTTGGAATCAATCTCTACATTGCCAATTATTTTTCCTTTGGGACCTTTTCCTTCTATAATCATGCTGTCTTTTGTTTCATGAGTAACCACTCCAATTTTTTGCAAACCCTCACAAACTGTTTTTATCCTGTCAGTTTCCTTATATCTAAGCTCCTCAACACCTTCCATTATCGTCTTTCCAATTGCTCTGGTTGCTGCTATTGATAATATAGGGTATTCATCAATCATAGATGCAGCTCTTGATTTAGGGACGGTTATTCCTTTCAAATTACTTGAACTAGCTGTAATATCAGCAACTAATTCACCACAAATTTTTCTTTGGTTGGAAAACTGAATGTTGGCACCCATTTCAACCAAAGTTTTATATAAACCAGTCCTAAGCTCATTTATGCATACATTCTCAACTTTTATTTTACTATTTGGAGTTATAATAGCAGAAACTATTGGAAATGCTGCACTAGATGGGTCTGCCGGAATACTAAGATTTAATGGCTTTAGTTCAGGGATGCCGTCTAAAGTTATTTTCCACGACATATCATTTAATTGATGCGTTGAAATTTTAGCACCAAAAAATTTCAACATCCTTTCTGTATGATCCCTTGATAATGATGGTTCTATAATTGTCGTTTTTCCCAATGAAGACAATCCTGCGAGTAATATACAAGATTTTACTTGAGCAGAAGAAATTGGGCTATGATATTTAATTGGTAAGGGAATTTGACTACCTCGTATTTTGATTGGTAAATTATCACTTCCACCTACTATTATTGCACCTGTTTTCTTTAGGGGCACTGTTACTCTTTTCATTGGTCTTTTTGATAAAGACTCATCTCCAATAAAAGTTGCTTCAACATTAGACCCAGCTACTAAACCCATCAGCAATCTAGCCCCAGTTCCAGAATTACCCATATTTAGTGTATAGTTATACCCAAAAAAATTACCTACTCCACTGCCAAACACTTCGTATTTATCATGTAATTTATTTATTTTAACACCTAGGATTCTTAGAGCTTCAGCTGTTGCAATTACGTCTTCACTTTCTAAAAGATTATTTATTTCAATTCTTCCACTGACTAAAGAACCAATGATCAACGATCTATGTGAAATGGATTTATCTCCAGGAACACTTAAATTTCCAGATAAATTTGTAGTTTTACATGACGATATTGAATTCATTAATTCTCACCATATTTGAATGAGTCTGCTAATATATATCTAATTTGTTAAAAGTTAATAAAATTATTAAAAAATATTTTGACAGAATTAAATTTTTTAGTCTAATCCCATATTGGAAATAATTTTTCGGGAGTTTGATTATGGCAAAACCAGAATGGGGTAAAAAAAGAATTTGTTCTGCTTGTAATACAAAATACTATGATTTTAATAAATCTCCTATTATTTGTCCTTCATGTGGTAGTGAGTTTGATCCAGATCTTTATTTAAAGAATAGAAAAGGTAAAAATTTATCAACAAAAGTGGTTTCTGAAAAAAAACAAAACATGTCTGAGGATATGACAAATATAGATGATATTGAAACTGATACGGACGATGAAGTTGTATCAGATGACGATCCTTTACTTGATATAAATACAGAAAATCAGGACACTGAAACAGAAGCAGGAGTTGAATTAAACATAGACGAAGATATTTCTTTTATTGACGAAGATGATATTAATGAAGATGATGAAGTTAATGAAGAAATTATTGATGAAAAGAAATAAAGTTTTAGTGAAAGGGGCTATAGCTCAGTTGGGAGAGCGCTACACTGGCAGTGTAGAGGTCAGCGGTTCGAACCCGCTTAGCTCCACCATTACATCGTTAATAAGTAAGTGAGTTTATTTAACATAAATATTTTGAAGTTTTAACAAAATAATCTTTAAACTAAAGGATACTTAAATATGACTGTTGTTGGTTTCTTTAGTAAAAACACTACCATAAAGCTCCAAAATGAATGGGAAAAAAGACTACGGATCCATTTACCATCGATAAAGTTGGTTCCATTATTGTCTGCAGATGCAGAAGAAGCAACATCGGCACTCATATGGAAAGCTCCTCTGGAGAGATTTGAGGATCTCAATAACCTCAAGGGGTTAATATCATTGGGTCAAGGTGTAGATCATATTCTTAAAAAAGACTTAATTCCGAAAAAAATCCCAATTGTTAGAATAGTTGATCCCTATATGGCAAAATCTATGAGTCATTGGGTTATTCTTTCTATCCTTAATTTTGTCAGGGATACTTATGGTTATTACAATCAAGAAAAAATAAAACTATACAAATCTAGAAAAGAATTAAATTTTTTATTCTTAAAAGTTGGAATATATGGAGTTGGAGCAATTGGCAGTGTAGTAGCAAAAGATTTATATAATTTAGGATTTAAAGTAGAAGGATGGAGTAGAACTAAAAAAGAAATTGAAGGTGTTAATTGTAATTATGGAGAAAATTCTATTGAAAAATTAATAAAGAATTGTGATATCCACGTTTGTCTTTTACCACTTACACCGTTAACAACTAATATTTTTAACAAATCAACCTTTGCTAAAATGAGATGCGGATCTTGTTTTATAAATGCAGGCAGAGGTGAGCACGTTGTTGAAGATGATTTAATCGAAAATTGTAAATCAGGACACATTTCAAGTGCCATTTTAGATGTTTACAGGAATGAACCATTACCAAAAGATCATAAATTATGGGAGCAAAAAAATATTAGAATATGGCCACACGTAGCCGCCGAAACAAATCCAGAAACGGCTGCTGAACAGATAGCGAATGCAATAAAATGCATTGATAAGGGAGAAATACCACCTAATACAGTAGATCGCAATTTAGGTTACTAGCATACCTAATATTTTAAGGAGATTTTCATGAGCTTAAAAAAACAAATCACTGACTTGAATAATATCCGAGGCGCAATGATTTTTGAATTTTTTAGCCCAGGTATACCTATTATTTTAAAAAATGCGGGATGCCAATTTATAATTTTTGACATGGAGCATGGTGGTCTTTCATTAGAGCAATTTAAGACTCTCGCAATTATAAGTAATGCTAACAGCATCTCACCTTTAATACGAATACCAGAAGTTAATTATAATTATGTAGCTAGAGCTTTAGATTTGGGTGCTGCTGGTATTATGGCGCCTATGGTTAACACATATGAAGAGGCACTGAATATTGTTCAATCTTCAAAATATCCTCCAAATGGAGTAAGGGGTGCAGGATTTGGTTTTGCTCATGATAATTATAAAAATGAAAGCCCTTTATCTTATATAAACACGGCAAATTCTAACTTAATTAATATTATCCAAATAGAATCTAAACAAGCACTGGAAAATGTCGAAGAAATAGCGGCGATTGATGGTGTGGACTGTTTATGGGTTGGGCATTTTGACTTAACAAATTTTTTAGGAATTCCTGGCCAATTTGGCTCAGATATTTACTTTAATTCTATAAAAAGAGTTGTGGCTGCTGCTAAATTAAATAAAAAAAGTCTTGGAATAATGGTAAATAATCAAGATGAGCTTAAAATGTATTCCGATCTTGGTTTCAATATGATTGCGGTAGGTACAGAAATGAGTATTTTATCAAGATCAATTTCTCAAATACTGCAATAATTTTTAATTAAAATTTATGGAGAATTTCTGATGTTTAAAGTTGGTATTTCTGGAGATTTATTAAATAGTGAGAATGAACCCTGTTTTGGAAATGATCCATTAGAACTTTTAAAAAATAGAAAAGATATAGAAATATCTTGGATGGATAAAACAATATCTGAAATAACTCCTGAAATTACGTCGGTGTATGATGCGATACTTCTTAATTTACCAAAAGTAAATGCTCATTCTGTGTCTAACATTGATTGCAAATTAAAAATTGTATCTAGATTTGGTGTTGGATTTGATTCTGTTGATATTGAGGCTATGAAAAGAAAAAATATTATAGTCACAAACACACCAAATGCAGTGAGAAGACCTGTTGCAGTTGCGACATTAACAATGATATTTGGTTTAGCGGGTAAATTAATTAAAAAAGATAAACTTGTAAGGTCAGGAAATTGGAATCAGAGAACGAATTTTATGGGGGTTGGACTGAGTAGGAAAACTTTAGGCGTTATTGGTGCAGGGAGTATTGGCACTGAAACGATCAAATTGTCTAAACCTTTTTTTAAAAATATACTAGCTTTTGATCCATTTTTGTCAGAAGAAGAAATTTCTAAAAAAGGTGCAGTTAAAACTGAGCTTCACGAGTTAGCATCAAAATCTGATTTTATAGTAATACTTTGTAATCTTGACAGTTCTACTGCATCTATGATTGATTCAGAATTTTTCTCAAATATGAAAACGAGTGGATATATTTTTAATTTATCAAGAGGACCTGTGATAAACGAAATTGACTTAGAGAAAGCATTAAAAGATAAAAAAATTGCGGGGGCTGGTTTAGACGTAACCAACATAGAGCCACTAAATACAAATAGTAAATTACTTAATAATGATAATGTTATAATTACACCACATGCACTCTGTTGGACTGATGAATGTTTTAATGATATTGCTACTGAAGCTATAAGTTCAATTTTAAATTTTATTGATGAAAAACCAATATTGAATCAAGTTAATAAGTAACTAAGCAGCTTTCTCGCGGACTGATTGAGAAATTACGGCAAAAGCACTTTCAGTGTTTTTGCAACCTCTTAATTTAGTTGTTAGCTCTTTGTTTCTAAGTAATCGTGAAACTAATGCTAAAGCTTGCAAATGTTCAGATCCACTATTGTCAGGTGCTAATAGTAAAAATATTATATCAACTGGTTGGTCATCATTAGCATTAAAATCCAAACTATTTGATAGCAACGCCACAAATACTTTTGGCTTGTCTATATCTGGACAATTAACATGAGGAATAGCTATTCCATTACCAACGGCGGTAGATCCTAACTTTTCACGTTTGATTAGTGCTTCAAGTAGCATTCGTGAATTAATTTTAATATCTTTTTCAGCCAATTTAGATAGTTCATCAAGTACGTTTCTTTTGCTACTCGCTTCAAAATTAACCAAAAAAGATTTATCAGACAACATATCTTTAATATTCATTTTGTACCTTAATAAGTGAATTGAATATTCAGAAGATGTTAATTAGTATTAACTGAGATATCAGTCAAGTTTATATTGTAATTATTTTTATTTAAAAATTATTTCCAAGATAAACATCTCGAACTCTTCTATCAGATTTAATTTGATCGGGATTCCCAGACATTATAACAGATCCTTCAAAAAGTATATATGCTTTGTCAATAATTCCTAGTGTTTCACGGACATTATGATCTGTTATAAGTACACCAATATTCTTAGATTTCAATTTATGAATTAAATTTTTCACATCATCAATAGCTATTGGATCAATTCCAGCAAGAGGTTCATCAAGCAGGATATAACTAGGGTTTGTAGCCAAAGCCCTAGCAATTTCTGTACGTCTTCTTTCACCTCCAGATAGAGTTGCTCCATATGAATTTCTTATTTTGCCAATATTAAATTCAGACATTAATTCTTCTAAAATTTGAAATTTTTCATTTTTAGTATATTTCTGAATTTCTAAAACTGATAAAATGTTTTGTTCAACTGTTAATCCTCTAAAGATAGATGATTCTTGTGGTAAATATCCTATACCATTTTTGGCACGAATATGCATTGGCAAGTGATTAATCCTTGACCGATCAAGTATTATATCTCCTTCATCAGTGTTAATAAGACCAGCTATCATGTAAAAACATGTTGTTTTACCGGCTCCATTAGGCCCAAGAAGTCCGATTGCTTTCCCTTTTTGTAAATCTAAAGAAACTTTATTGACAACCTTCCTTTTCTTATAAGTTTTAGAAATAGATCTGATAACTAAACCTTTTTTAATGTTGGTTGCTTCATTATTGTTTTTTGATAGTTTGAAATTACTGTAATCTTCAACTTTTTGAAAAGAAGGTGATTTTAACCGTTTTAGTTCTTCTTCTAAATTAATCAATTTTACCACCTTTATTCAATTTTTTTACAGGAGAGAAAATACCTTTAACTCTTTTTTTCTTTTTGGGGTCGCCAATAATATTACTTATACCAGTTTTAAGGTTAGTTATTCCTTTTGATCCACTAATTTTAGAATTCTGGTTAATTATTGCTACATTCCCTGACAGTCTTATAATTTCATCTGATGAGTTATAGATACCTATATCGGCTTTTGATTTATTTCCTTTATCTTTATTTTCTATAATGACATTTCCTTTTGCAATAGCTTTTTGTAATGATTTATCTTTTGCAGTAAAATCTGCTTTAACGTTATCAGCATAAATTACACTTTCATTTGACAAAATAATTTTAACATTACCATTTGCTTCTGCTTTATTTTTTAAATCATCAAACATTATAATTTTCTTTGATTCAACATATCCAGTTGGAGATGAAAAGGTTTGAAAAGAACCAGATATGATTGCAATTTTTTTTTCAACATCGTATGTCATGAATTGACCAGTTGCCCTTGTATTGTCCTTAGTAACAATAACATTTTCTTTTGCTATTAAATTTTTAAGAACATTCTCCCCATTTTCAATATCATAGTTAGCTCTAACAATATTGGCTTTCAAAGTAAGGCCATCTTTTTTTAATATAACATTACCTTTTGCCAGATAATATTTTTCTTTTTCGTACCATTCAAGAGATATATC
>QBZS01000006.1:0-37099 GCA_003279355.1 SAR116 cluster bacterium AG-335-N04 | reverse complement strand
AAAACTTATAACTGCAGCTGTGGCATTTGAAAGTGATCATGTTAAAGAAAATGATGTTTTTGACGTTTCAACACCGCTGAAAGTGTCTTCTAGGACTATAAGAGATTTTCATCCATTAAATTATCGTTTAAATATTCCCGAAGTTATAGTTCACTCTAGTAACATTGGTTCAGCCAAAATAGCTAAAAAAATTGGAGCATCAACACAGTTAAAATATTTAAAATCACTTGGCCTAATGGATAAGCTTGATTTAGAAATTCCTGAGTTAGGCAAACCACAAGTTCTTAAGGATGGGAAATTATTAACTACAATGACAATATCTTATGGACATGGAATTGCTATAACTCCCCTGCACCTTGCATCTGCTACTGCAACCATAGTTAATGACGGTGTTGAAATCAAA
This sequence comes from SAR116 cluster bacterium AG-335-N04, assembly GCA_003279355.1. Lineage (GTDB taxonomy): Bacteria > Pseudomonadota > Alphaproteobacteria > Puniceispirillales > Marisalimonadaceae > Marisalimonas. The sequence goes on along the minus strand of QBZS01000006.1, from coordinate 36,696 downwards.
CCAACATTACTAATTTCAAATTCAAAGCTATCGAATAATAGGATTTTTTCGAGTGAAACCTCAAAAAAAATGAAAAGTATAATGCGACTTGTTGTAAGCAGTAAACATGGAACAGCTAAAAAGGCTCAGGCCACAGGATATTTAGTTGGAGGCAAAACTGGAACTGCAGAAAAAGTTAATCAAACTGGTGGATATTCAAAGAAGCAAAATATAGTAGCTTTTACTGCAGCATATCCTATGAACGACCCTCAATTCGTAATTACCATAATGATTGATAATCCGAAAGGACAGAAATTTTCATATGGTTATAGAACTGCAGGGTGGGTTGTTGCTCCAGTAATTAAAAGATTAGTAACCAGGATATCACCTATATTAAACATTAAACCCGAGACAAATGTTTCATCGGATTTTACCAAAAATTTAAATAAATATAAAATACGCGGTAAGAAAAAGGGAGCAAATTTGTAAAATGCTTTTGAAAGATTTGATTGAAAAAAATAAAATTACAGAGGACTTGTTGAAAAATGTTAATAATAAGATTTTACATAATAAAGTTAGGGGTATTTCTTCTAATAGTAAAGAAATTAAAAAGGGTTATATATTTGTTGCAATTAAAGGTAAAAACTTTGATGGAGCTGAATATATAGCTGAGGCTGAAAAACTTGGCGCATTTTTAATAATAGCAGAGGAGTCATGTAACAAAAAAGTTTTTTCTATTAAAAAAGGAACTGCCAGACAAATATATACGCTATTACTTTCTTCATTTTACAAAAATCAACCAAAACAAATCATTGGGGTAACTGGAACTAACGGAAAAACATCTACAGTTGAATTTTGCCGCCAATTATGGGCACTAGCAGGGTGGAAGGCTGCTTCCATGGGAACTCTTGGGACAAAGACTGAAACTGCTAAAAATAAAAGTATATATAAAAATAAAGAAGAAAATCTGACAACATTTGAACCCTCTGACTTATATAAAAAATTAAATTTTTTAGTCGAAGAAAAAATTTCCCACCTTGCTCTTGAAGCTTCCTCACACGGCATTGATCAGTATAGATTAGATGGCGTTAATTTTTCAGGAGCTGTATTCACAAACTTATCGCACGATCACCTTGATTATCATGGAAATACTGCAAATTATTTTTCAACTAAAAAAAGACTTTTTACAAAAGTGTTGAAAAATAATTCTGCAATTTCCATTAATATTGACGATATATATGGTAAAAAATTGTATGAAGAACTAAGAGACGATAATCATTTTATTATCACCTTTGGTCAATGTCCTAAAGCAGATATAAAAATTAAATCTGTTGTACAAAACAAACAAAGTATTGACCTAATTCTAGAATTTAAAAAGCAAAATTTCCAAACCACAATTGGAATGATTGGAAAATTTCAAGTTTATAACGTCGTGGCATCTGCATCTATTTGCATTGCATTAGGTATGGATTCAAACTTAATTTTTAAATCTCTAGGTTATCTTAAACCTGCTCGTGGAAGAATGGAGGTTCTCTCAGAAACAAAAAATAAAGCATTAGTAATAATTGATTATGCACATACACCAGCTGCTCTAAAATCTGCACTCAAATCTATCCAAGAAATAATAGGTAGAGAAAGAATAATAACTTTATTTGGATGCGGAGGAGATAGAGACAAAAACAAACGTAAAATAATGGGAGAAATTGCTAATGAATATTCGGATATAGTAATAGTTACTGACGACAACCCAAGAAATGAAATTCCTTCAAATATTAGAAGAGAAATTTTAAGTGGCTGTCCAAGTGCTACAGAAATTCCTAACAGAGATAAGGCTATTAAATATGCTGTCTCACTGTTAAAAAAAAATGATCTTCTACTTATTGCAGGTAAAGGACATGAGTCATTTCAAGCTGTCGGAATAGAAACTCTTCCTTTTGATGATTATACCGTCGCTAAAGAAGCTATTAAAAATATTGAAAAATCTGGAATAATAAATTGAAGCCTTTATGGACAAAAAAAGATTTAATGTCGGCTACCAATGCCTTAGATCCTTCTTCATATTTCCTCCAAAACTATAATGGGGTTAGTGGAGTTAGTATAGATGATAGAACTATAAATAAAGGCGACTTATTTATAGCCATAATTGGTGATACATTTGATGGTCACGATTTTATTGAAAATGCAATAAAAAAAGGTGCTTATGGAATAATAGTATCTAATAAAATGCTGGCTAATAAATATAACGCATTATTGGTAAAAGATACTACAGAAGCTTTAGAGCAAATTGCAAAATTTTCAAGACATAGATTTAAAGGGGTGACTATTGCTATAACAGGGAGTAGCGGAAAGACGAGTACAAAACACCTTTTATCTAATACTTTAAAGAAATTTGGTAAAACTCACCATACATACAAAAATAACAATAATTTAATTGGACTTTCACTTACTTTGTCTAGGCTTCATAATGATTATGATTATTGTGTCTTAGAACTAGGGATGAATAATGCTGGAGAAATTCAGAGATTGACTGAAATTGCACTACCAGATATAGCCCTGATAACAAATATATCCAATTCTCACATTCAGAATTTTAAAAATGAAAAAGAAATTGCAGATGAAAAAAGTGCGATTTTTTCAACCTTGAATGAAAATGGTATTGCTATAATAAATACTGATACATTATGGAGTAAGTATTTAATCAAAAAAGCAAAAAAGTTTTCAGCAAAGATACATTTATTTGGCCACTCTAAATGTGCAAATACAAAAATTATTAAATTAGTTGACGAACACGAAGGTTCAACAATTAGTTATGACAAAATAAAAAATTGGCATTTAACAAACCTGAATACAACACAAGCATTAAATGCCATAGCGACAATTTCAGTTATTAAAGAATTAAAATTATGTACGGTTACCAGTGAAAAACTAATTAGTAGAATAAAACCTCTTGCTGGAAGAGGCGAGAAAATAATTATAAATTTTGGTAAAAAAGATAAAACATATGTAATTGATGATAGCTACAATGCTAATCCTGACTCAATGAAAGCTGCTCTCTCTAATTTTTGTAAAACTAAATACAAGCTAAACACTTATAAGACTATTTTAATAATCGGCGATATGCTTGAATTGGGAAAAAATGCAAAAGAAATGCATTTTGAACTTATTCCAATTATAAAAAAAGTAAATCCTGACCTACTTATAACTGTCGGGCCTTATACAAAGAAAATTAGTAATGAATTAAAAGAGCTAATTAGTTGCAAATCATATTTAACTTTCTCACCTCTTTTAAAAATAGTAACTGAATTTGTAAAACCTAATCAAATTATTCTTGTCAAAGGTTCAAATGGGATTGGATTATGGAATCTAATTCCAGTTTTTAGAAACATTAATCAGGAGAAACGCAATGTTGCCTGATTTTTTTCTTACTTATACTGAATATTTCCAACCTCTTAATTTATTCAAGTACATTACTTTTAGATCTATTGGAGCTTTATTAACAGCGTTATTAATCAGTTTTATTTTTGGTCCAAAAATTATTGCTTTATTAAAAAAAATGCAAAAGAAAGGGCAACCAATAAGATCTGACGGCCCCCAAAGTCATATAATATTTAAAACTGGCACTCCAACAATGGGTGGTTTGTTAATTGTATTAGCTTTTACCACTTCAACAGTTTTATGGGCAAAGCTAGACAATGCGTACATATGGATAATTTTAGGAGTAGCCATTTCTTTTGGATTTATAGGACTCTTAGATGATTGGATTAAGGTGTCTAAAATGACAAGTAATGGCCTAAAAAGTTATCAAAAAATTATTCCACAGATTCTTATTGCTTTCATTGCAGCTTGGTTTATTTCTGAAAATACGCCTCAAAATTTACAAAATACTTTATCTATCCCGTTCCTTAAAGAAAGCATTTTCTTTCTAGGAATTTTATATATACCATTCACAATTTTAGTGATTGTGGGATCCTCTAACGCAGTAAACTTAACTGACGGCTTAGACGGTTTAGCAATAGTTCCCGTGATGATAGCGGCAAGCTCTTTTGCTATAATTGTTTATTTAACTGGGCATTTAAATTTTTCTAGTTATTTACAAATTAGTTATGTACCCGGTGTTGGTGAAATAGCAGTTTTTCTAGGAGCAATAATTGGTTCAGGGTTAGGTTTCTTATGGTTTAATGCTCCACCAGCTATGGTTTTTATGGGAGATACTGGATCATTGTCTCTTGGTGGAGTTATAGGTGTCAGTGCTTCAGCCTCAAGACATGAGTTAGTTTTAATCATTATTGGTGGTCTATTTGTATTAGAAACTATATCTGTGATTGTACAAATAGTTTCTTTCAAGCTTACAGGCAAAAGAATATTTAGAATGGCACCATTACATCATCATTTTGAGCAAAAAGGATGGGCTGAGCCCACCATTGTAATAAGGTTTTGGATAATAGCATTAATTTTGGCTTTAATAGGTCTTTCAACCCTTAAACTAAGGTAAAGATATTGAATAGTATTATTAATTATAAAAATCAGGATGTTGGAATTTTAGGACTGGGTTTATCTGGTTTAGCTGCTGCAAGAGTTTTGTTAAATTCAAAGGCTAATATTTTTGTTTTTGATGATAAAAAAGAAAAACCGTCTATTATAAAAAAAAGTAATTGGATTAATTACAATTATTGGCCATGGGAAAGTATAAAAACGTTAGTAGTTAGCCCTGGGATACCTATAAATAATAAAGAAAAGCACAATGCAATAAAGCTTGCTATTGATAACAAAGTCAAAATTATTAATGATATTGACCTGTTTGTAGAAATTTATCCCAAAGCTAAGATAATCGGCATAACAGGTACAAATGGAAAGTCAACAACAGCTGCTTTATTATTTCATATTTTAAAATTTAATAAAATTAAAAGTGTTATCTGTGGTAATTTTGGTATCCCTGCATGTTCCATAAACGACCCTGGGGAAAAAGGAGTTATAATTCTTGAATTGTCAAGTTATCAATTAGATGGTGCAAAAAGTTTATCTTTAGATACGTTGTTGTTGTTTTTTTGGTTTTTTTGTTTGTTTTTTTTTGTTTGTTTTTGTTTTTTGTTTTTTTTTTGTTGTAAACTAAAAATTATTAACTTTTTAAAAAGAAATGGAATATTTATTTATGATAAAAGTAATAAATTATTAAATAAAATCATTGGTGCAAATAAATATAACTCTTTAACGTTTTCAAGTGTAAATAAAAAGAAAGCAAAAGAGATTATTAATGATAATAATTATTTAAAAGGAACTCATAACGCAGTTAATGCTTCAATAGCTATATCAATAGCGAAAAAACTAAATATTAATGATAATAAAATAGAATTGGCAATTAAGAGTTTTGAAGGATTATCCCACAGGATGGAACCTTTGTATATTTCTAGCAATTTTAAAATTATTAATGACAGTAAATCAACAAATGGCGAGTCTACGGCTGCTGCATTAAAATCGTTTAGTAACATATTTTGGATAATGGGTGGAAAACCCAAAAATGATGGGATAAGTCAAGCCAAGAATTTTTTGGATAAAGTTGTAGAGGTTTTTTTAATAGGAAATTCAACAAAGTATTTTTCAGAAGAAATTTTAAAATTTAATGAAAACATTCCAATAAACGAATGTATCACATTAGAAAGGGCAACAATACTAGCCATTAAAAAAAGTAAAATGTCGAAATTAAAAAATTATGTAATTTTATTATCTCCATCAGCAGCAAGTTTTGATCAGTTTAAAAGTTTTGAAGATCGAGGTAATCAATTTAAAAAAATTATAAGCCAGCAAATTGAACAAGGTATGGTGTAAATGAAAATAACACGTTCAGATAGATCTAACATGGCACTTTGGTGGTGGACAATAGACAGATATATGCTGACATGTTTTTTTACTTTAATAATTTTTGGTATATTTTTAGTTATGGCTTCAAGTCAACATTTAGCTGAAAGCCTTAATATATCATCACATCATTTTACAATTAGACATTTATTGTTCGGATCACTAAGTATTCCAATTATAATATTTTTCTCAATTTTGAATGAAAAACAAATTAAGGTTTTTTGCATATTAGGGCTTCTTATATGTATTAGTTTATTACTATTTATTTTGATTGGAGGAGAGAGGATAAAAGGTGCTCAAAGATGGTTTTATATTGGAGGTTTTAGCTTTCAACCAAGTGAAGTATGTAAACCATTTTTTGTAATATTTAATGCGTGGATTTTAAGTCTATGGGTTGAAAAATCAATGTCTGCAGCTTGGATGTGGTCAATTACTTCAATAATAATCATTTCAACTCTTTTATTACTACAGCCAGATTTAGGTATGACACTAATTATGATTTTTACTTGGGGTTTCCAAATGTTTATTACTGGAATACCTCTTATGATTATTTTACTTCTTATATTGGCATTTCCAATATTTATGATATTTGCTTACCAAAATTTTACCCATGTTAAAATAAGAATTGATAACTTTGTTGAAGGCAAAGCATATCAAGTTTCAAAGTCACTACAATCATTTGAATCAGGTGGTTTTTGGGGGAAAGGGCCAGGAGAAGGTTTTTACAAAAAGTCTTTGCCAGATGCACATTCTGATTTTGTTTTTGCAGTAGCTGCTGAAGAGTATGGTGTTTTAATATGTTGTGGAATTATAACAATATACTGTTTAATTATATTAAGATCATTTTTGTATACTCTAAAAATTAATAATTTGTTTTTTGTTCTTTCCATAAGTGGTCTTGCTTTTCAATTTGGCTTTCAATCATTAATACATTTGGCCAGTAACACAGATCTTATTCCCGCTAAAGGTATGACCCTACCTTTTCTGTCCTATGGTGGATCGTCAATTTTGGCATCAGCTATTACAGCTGGAATTCTTTTGTCTTTAACCAGGAAAAATATTTCATTTGAGACTTTAAATGAAAAACTTTACGAGAATAAAAATAATGAATAACAGAATTCATAAAAATACTATAATGATAGCTGCTGGTGGAACGGGTGGTCATATCTTCCCATCATTATCGATAATTAATCAAATTCAAAATCATTTATTTATTATTATTACAGATGAAAGAGGTGAAGATTATTTTAACAATTTTTTTGTTAATAAAGGGATAAATTTTAAGATATTTACTCATAAATTATCAAGTCCAAGCAATAAGTTTATTATAAATAAATTAAAATCATTGTTTCAAATTCTTATATCAATTTTAAAATCAATTTTGTTAATCATTCACTACAAACCCGATGCTATAATTGGTTTTGGTGGTTATCCATCATTTGCCCCAATAATAGCTGCTAAAATTTTTTTGGTTCCATCAATAATTCATGAACAGAATACTGTTATAGGAAGAGCCAATAAGTTTCTTAGTAAGATTACTAATATTTTGGCTCTATCTTTTATAGATATTGATAATATTCAACAAAATAAGAGGTCTATTTACACCGGTAATCCCGTTAGACAAGAATTTTACGAAATTGGAAAGGTTAAGTATTTACCACCTGCAAAAAAGAATTTTTTTTATATTTTAATATATGGTGGAAGTCTTGGATCAAAGTTTTTTTCGGAATACTTACCTTCAATTATTTGTTCTCTTCCTAGAGGTATTAAAGAAAAAATAAAAATAATTCAGCAAGTTAGAGAAGAAGATCTAAAGTTAGTACGTAAAAATTACAAACTAAATAAAATTGATGCAGAAATATCTGTTTTCTTTCAAGATGTCTCAGAAAAATTTAAAATTTCTCATTTGATTATCACTCGATCAGGTGGTTCAAGTGTTGCAGAAGTTTTAGCATCTAATAGGCCTGTAATATTCATTCCTTTACCGACCTCATTGGATAATCATCAATATGAAAATGCAAGATTTCTTGAAAGAAATAAGGGTGGCTGGTTAATTGATCAAAATAATAAAGCTATCAATGAACTAGAAAGGTTAATAAAGCATCTTTTACAAAACCCAAAAAACCTTGTTGAAGCGAGTAATCAATTAAGAAAACTAGCAAGTAGGCTTGAAAAATTAAGAAATAATAAAACACCTACAGAGTTTTTATCTGAATGTATTTTAAAATTAATAAATGATAAAAAAAAGGTTATTTCTTCAATATGTTAAAAAGTCCCGAAAATTTAGGAGTTATTCACTTTATTGGTATTGGTGGAATTGGAATGAGCGGAATAGCTGAAATTCTGTTTCAATCTGGATATAATGTTCAAGGAAGTGATATAACTGATGGCAATAACACCAATAGACTTAAAAAGCTTGGAATTAGAGTTTATATAGGACAAAAAAAATCAAACATCCTTAATGCAAAATTAGTTGTTGTGTCAACAGCAATCTCTTCAAAAAATATAGAATATATCACAGCAAAAAAAATGTACCTACCAGTAGTTCATAGATCTGAAATGCTGGGTGAATTAATGCGCCTTAAGCAATCAATTGCAATAGCTGGCACTCATGGCAAAACTACTACTACTTCACTGATAGCCAAGATAATTGAAGAAAATGGAATGGATCCGACAATAATAAATGGAGGTATTATTTCTTCACTGGATAGTAATGCAAAACTTGGAAACGGTGAATGGATGGTTGTAGAAGCTGATGAGAGTGATGGCAGCTTTGCAAAATTAAATCCAACAGTTGCAATAATTACAAACATTGACTTAGAGCACCTTGATTATCATAAATCAGAAGAAAATTTAGAAAGAGCATTCTTGCATTTTGTATCATCGATACCATTTTATGGATTTGTTTGTCTTTGCATAGATCACCCACGAACACAAAAATTAATTTCAAAACTAGAAAATAAAAGAGTTATCACATATGGCCTGTCTGCTAATGCTGACATTAGAGCAACAAATATTTTGTATAAAGAAAACAAAATGATTTTTTCATTAAATATCTCAAACATAAAAGGTCATAATTATAAGAATTATGAAATAGAGTTTTCTATGATTGGATTACACAATATTCAAAATGCACTTGCGAGTATAGCTGTAGGAATTGAGCTAGATATTCCAATTACAAAAATTAAAAAAACATTGAAAACCTTTACAGGTATTCAAAGACGATTTCAAAAAGTTGGAAATTTTAATAACACATGTATAATAGATGATTATGGACATCATCCCGTTGAAATAAGTGCCGCACTTGCTGCAGCCAGGCTTATTACGCCCAAACATAAAATTATAAGTGTTTTTCAGCCTCATCGTTATAGTAGATTAAGAGATTTGTTTAACGATTTCTGTAGTTGTTTTAATGATGCCGATCATGTTTTACTTCTAGATGTCTTTTCTGCTGGCGAAGCGCCAATTACTAATTTTAAAAGTGCTGATTTAGAAGTTGGTTTATCCAACTATGGACATAAGAATGTATCATATATTAAAGATCAAAAAACCCTAATCAGAACACTATTAAAAATTGCTAACCCAAATGATCTAATAATCTGTCTCGGTGCTGGATCAATAACTAAAATTGCAAATAAACTCGAAGATAATTTATATTATGAATGTAAAAGTATTTAAAAATAGATTTAACAAGTGTATTAAATTAGACCATAAATTATCCAAATTTAATTGGTTCGGTGTAGGCGGTAACGCAGAGATACTTTTTATACCAGAAAATGAAAAAAGCCTGATATTTTTCTTAAAAAACAAACCTCATGAATATAAAGTTTTAGCAATTGGAGCCGGATCAAACCTATTAATCCGGGATAAAGGAGTAAATGGAATTGTATTAGTTACAAAAAAATTAAAAAATATTAGTATTGATAATAACGGCATCATTTCAGCTCAAGCAGGAGCTACAGACGCAGAAGTTGCAAGGTTTGCAAGAGATTGTGAAAGAACTGGTCTAGAATTTTTACTTGGTATACCTGGAACTATTGGAGGGGGTATCAAGATGAATTCTGGAGCATTTGGCTCAGAGTTTAAGGATATTTTAATAGATGTAACAGCAATCAATCTTTCTGGGGAATTCCGAGTTTTTTCAGTGAAAGAATTAGAAATGCAATATAGAAAAATTGGAATTAGTAATGAGTGGATTTTTTATAAAGCTCGTTTCAAAAGTACAAGTGATAATAAACAAAACATAGATGCAAATATGAAGCAAATCCTTCATTTAAGAAAAACAGCCCAACCTACTGGTGTAAAAACAGGTGGCAGCACATTTAAAAATCCTATTGGTCACAAAGCATGGAAGCTTATAGATCAGGCTGGTTGCAGAGGTTTAAAAGTTGGTGATGCAATGATTTCAGATAAACATTGTAATTTTATTATTAATTTAAAGAATTCTTCCGCTCAACAAATTGAAGAATTAGGAGAAAAAGTACAATCTAAAGTTTTTCAAACTTCTGGGATTAGACTAAGTTGGGAACTACAAAGAGTTGGTATTAAATGAGAATCATAGATAACATGCATGTTCTATTATTAAAAGGAGGCTATGGTTCAGAGAGAGAAGTGTCTCTCAAATCAGCTGAAGCGTGTTCTAAAGCTATAAAAGAAAATGGACTTACAGTAACTGAAATTGATATAAGTGAAATAAATTTAAATGATTTAATAAAGATAAAAGCTGATGTTTGTTTTAATGCATTACATGGCAGTTCTGGTGAGAATGGTTCTATTCAAGGATTATTAAATTTATTAAAAATACCGTATACACATTCAGGAGTAACAGCTTCAGCAATTGCTATGAACAAAATATATTTTAAAAGATTAGTGATAAATGCAACAGAAAATTCAAATGATCCAATAAATTTTCCTAAAACTTTAGAAATCTTACCTGATAAAAGTATAGATTTCAAAAATCATTGCGGAGCTTTTGTCGTCAAGCCTACAAATGGGGGTAGCTCAGTTGGTGTTGAAATTATTAAAGAAGGAAATCAAGTCCCAATAATAAATAGTGCCACTTCTTACAATCTAATGGCAGAAGAATATGTTGGCTCTAAAGAACTCACAGTGACAGTTTTACAAGAACAACCGTTATGTGTGACTGAAATTAAAGCAGGTCAAGATAAAGATTTTTATAACTATGAAGCTAAATATGAAAAAAATGGATCAACACACGATATACCAGCAAAAATTTCAAAGAATACATATAACCAAGCAATGTCTTGGGCACTAAGAGCACATCAAATTATAGGTTGCAAGGGTATTTCAAGAAGTGATTTTAGGTACGATGATAAAAATAACAAATTATATATGCTGGAAATTAATACACAACCTGGAATGACAGAAACTTCTTTATCCCCAGAACAAGCAATGTTTTGCAATATAACCCTAAAAGATATGGTTAAGATTATTATTGAGGAGGCAGCTTACGAATGTTAAGATTAAAACTTAATAAGAAAAATCTGGTAAATGCAAAATTTTATGGTTTTGAAACTGAAAAGTTAACGAGGCTAATAAATTTATCGTTTTTATTATTGTTTATATTATTTTTTTGTGCGTTCTATTTTTTAGATAGTTTAAGTAAAGATTACTTAGTAAATAAATTAAAACCATCGAATCAATTTCTTATCAATAATGGCTTTAAAATAGAAAATGTTTTAATTACAGGAACACGAAATATATCTAATAATTATATTAAAGACATCATAGAAATATATAATGATGGAAGTATTTTCAATTTTGATCTTTCTTCAGTTTATAATAAAATTAAACAAAACAGCTGGGTTAAAGAAGTTTCTATTGAGAGAGTTCTACCAAATACAATTAAAATTAAAATTTTAGAAAATCAACCCATTGCAATTTGGCAGAACAAAAAAAACAACAAGCTTATAACCGCAAATGGTGACATAATTTTTGATGGGGATGTTAATGATTTTAAAAATGATTTTCCAATAATTAAAGGAAAAAAGTCAAAAGAAAACATATCCTCCATATTGGAAATATTGGAAACTAATCAAAATTTTTATGAAAATATTTGGTCACTAACATTCATAAACGAAAGAAGATGGGACTTACATTTCAATCAAGGATTAGTTGTACGATTGCCATCGAAAGATATAAAAAAGGCATGGGAAAAAATCATTAAACTTCAAAAAAATTATAATGTTTTAAATCTTAAGCTTACAGAAATTGACCTTAGAAACCCAAAACAAATACTTGGTAAAATCAATTTTGACAAAAAGGCTATTTTTAAAAGGAAACACCTATGACAGTGATGAATAACATAAAAAGATCAAATGATATATTTGCTGTTATTGATATTGGAAACACGAAAGTGTCCTCATTAATAGGTTCATCTGCTAAGAATAATGATATACAGGTTAAAGTATTAGGCTTTGGACAACATGCATCTTTAGGAATAACTAACGGTATTGTTACAGATATGAAAGAGATAGCTAATTCAATTGCTAAAGCAGTTGAAGGAGCTGAAACTATGGCGGGGTTCCCCATTAATAAAGTCACATGCAGCCTTTCTGGGGGGAGACCAATCACAAAAGTAACACGAAATGAATTAAAAATTGAAAATGGTCAAGTTATGAAAAGTGATTTAGCCAAAATCGAAAAAATGAATAAGCCAAAACCAATTGACAATTTTAAACTTTTATCATCTTCAGTAATTAAATATTATATCGACAATAATACACCAGTAGATAATCCAATAGGGATTCATACAGATAATTTATTGGTTGAAATAAGTAATATATATGGACAAGAAGGTGTAATTAAAAATATTTCTAGTGCTATAGATTTATGTCACTTAACTATTGATAAATTTACTATATGTCCAGAAGCTTCAGGTATCTCAACACTTATTGAAGAAGAAAGAATGAATGGAGCAATTGTCATTGATCTTGGCGGAAACATTACAAGTATTGGAGTGTTTATTAACAATAAAATAATTTTTTCTGATTCTATTCCAATTGGAGGTATTCATATTACTAGTGATATAGTACGTGGATTAGGTGCAAAAGCAGAAGATGCTGAAAAAATTAAGATTTTGTACGGATCTGCAATTTCAAATGAAACTGACGAATATACAAAAATTGATGTCCCAATTATTTCTGATGAAGGTGAAATTATAAATCAAAAAATACCAAAAGCCATGTTAACCGCAATAATAAAGCCTAGGATTGACGAAATTTTTGAACTTGTGAAAGAAAGGCTGAGTTTCTTAAAATTTAGAAATAGTTCAATTAATAAAGTTATTTTGTGTGGTGGAGGCGCTAATCTTAACAATATTAGAGAACACGCGACATCTTTCTTAAATATAAATGTCAGAATTGGACGACCAATCGGGTTTATAGATATACCTGAAATTGTACATACCCCAACTTTTTCGTGCTTGACTGGATTATTAATTAAAAGTTTGCAGCATGATAAAAGATTGATTTCAAATAATTTAAATTTAGGTTTATCCAATTATTTTGGAAGAATTGGCCATTGGCTAGATAAGAATTTATAAAAACATAGTTAACTAATTATAAACCAAGGAGTAAAAAAAATGACACTTAACCTTACTATTCCAGAAAATATAAACGACGCTAAGCCAAAAATTTCGGTAATTGGTATTGGAGGAGCTGGTGGTAATGCCATCAATACCATGATAAATGCAAACATAAATAATATAGATTTTATTGCAGCAAATACCGACGGACAGGCTTTGTCTAGAAGCCTAACTACAAGACAAATTCAACTTGGTAAAAATACAACATTAGGTCTAGGGGCAGGTTCAGATTCTGAGACTGGTAGGAAAGCCGCAGAGGAATCAATTGAAGAAATTATTTCAGAGTTAGGTGATGTTAATATGTTATTTATTACAACTGGAATGGGAGGGGGCACCGGCTCAGGCGCTGCACCTGTAATTGCCAAGACCGCAAGAGAAAAAGGTATATTGACAGTAGCCGTTGTTACTAAACCTTTTGACTTTGAAGGGAAAAAACGAATGGAAGTTGCAGAAAATGGATTAGCTTTGTTGAGAGAAAATGTTGATACTTTAATAGTTATTCCAAATCAAAATCTCTTTAAAATAGCAAATGAAAAAACCACTTTTGCCGAAGCTTTTAAAATGGCAGATGATGTCCTCTACCAAGGTGTTTGTGGCATAACAAATTTAATAACAAACCCAGGAATGATTAATTTAGATTTTGCAGATATTAAAACAGTCATGGGAAATATGGGTAAAGCAATGATGGGAACTGGCGAAAGTTCTGGTGAAGAACGGGCTAAAAATGCTGCTCAATCTGCTCTTAACAATCCTCTATTAGACGATAGTAATATAAAAGGTGCTAAATCTATATTACTAAATATTCAAGGTGGACCAGATATGGCTTTGTTCGAAGTTGATGAGGCAGCTAGTAAAATAAGAAATGAGGTTGACGAAAATGCTAATATTATTTTTGGATCATCAATAGATAATAGCTTAGAGGGAATTATTAAGGTTTCAGTTGTTGCTACTGGTATAAATTATGCAAAGCTAGAAAATGCTGAAAGCTATCTTTATAACAATAACAAAGAAATTATACAAACTACAGAGATTAGTACTAATAAAATAGATGATCTTAAACTAGAAATTGAAAATAATTCTGCTCATGAATATTCTGATGAATTAGAAGAAGACCCAAACAATCAGATAGATTTAGAAACTCAAATAAACCAATTGGATACTGACCAAAATTTTCAAAAAGATGAAAAAGACCGGCATAATCAATTACATAAATCTAATTTATCCTCCTTAAATGTAAGTAGTGAAGAATTAAATGATATTTTAGATCATAAACCTAATAATCAATTTACAGAACCTAAACCTAAAACATTATTTAATCGTTTTTCATCATTCTTCAGTAATGAGAAACCTGATGAAAAAAAATTAGAGCCAAGCTTAAATATAAAAAGTGAAAATTTACCTGAAGGAAAAATTTCAAATTTGAGTATTAAAGAAGAAAACATTACAGAAATGTCAGCGAAAACTAATAATTTTGATTTGTTTAGTAACAAAGATGAAACTATGCTTGACGATCATCAAATCAATCTCACAGAGATAGAGCAAGAGCCTAAGGAAGTTGATGAAAAAGTACTTGAAATTCCTGCCTTTCTTAGAAGACAGGCTAATTAGTTTAGATTGAAATATTTTGTAATTATATGTGATTTGTAATTTATACCGAACAGTTTATGAATTAACGTGAGGATTACTAATATGAATTACATTAATAATTTTACTAAATTTAAAAACTCCAGACAATTTACTTTGAATAAGATAATAAACTTTTCTGGAGTTGGAGTTCATAACGGTAGAGCTGTATCCATGAGTGTTGAGCCAGCTGATATAAACACAGGTATCGTTTTTATAAGGACTGATGTAAAAAGTAATAATATAATTAAAGCAGTGGTCGAGAACATTTTTGATTCAAATCTATGTACTAAAATAAAGAACAAGCACGATGTTTCTGTTTCAACAATAGAGCATCTCATGGCCGCTTTGAATGCTTTAAGTATTGATAATGCTATAATTAAAATTAATAATTTCGAGTTACCTGCATTAGATGGAAGTTCTTATGAGTACGTAAAAAAAATGCTTAAATCAGGAATTAAATCACAGTCTGCCAATAAAAGTTATATAAGAGTTTTAAGAAAAATTAAGGTAAATGACGGTAAAAGGTATATATCTATATCCCCATCCAATGAATTAACAATAAATATTTCCATTGATTACCCAGACACAATTATTGGTAATTCAAAATTTTATTATCCTCATTCAAAAGAGAACTTTATAAAT
This sequence comes from SAR116 cluster bacterium AG-335-N04, assembly GCA_003279355.1. Taxonomy (GTDB): domain Bacteria; phylum Pseudomonadota; class Alphaproteobacteria; order Puniceispirillales; family Marisalimonadaceae; genus Marisalimonas. The sequence goes on along the minus strand of QBZS01000006.1, from coordinate 20,990 downwards.
CAACTATCTGAAGCTAGAACATACGCCTTTTTTGAAGATATCGAAAAAATGAGAATTGCTGGTCTTGCCATAGGTGGCAACCTGAATAACGCTTTAGTAGTTGATAAATATAAGGTATTAAATCCAGATGGATTGAGGTTTGAAAAAGAATTTGTTAAACATAAAACATTAGACTGTATAGGTGACTTCTATTTGTTAGGTATGCAATTAGTTGGAGAAGTTAATTGTTTTGCTCCTGGTCATAAACTTAATCAAATGTTTGTTAAAGAAATTCTGAAAGATAAAAAAAATTATGTAATCGAAAAAGCAATGATTAGCGAATACCCCGAAAAAGTTTATAATGTTTTAGCTAAGAATAATTCTGCCAAAAATATAAATAACGTCGCTTGATTTAAATAATTAATAATCAACATTTTTTTAATATACAAATCCATTTATAAATAATAAAACTACTGAATATTTTATTAATAACTGGAATTTGGGATGAGATACGTAAGAAATAATTACATAATTTCAATAAAATTACTTACTATTTTAATTTTATTAATAAACTGTAGCTCAAATAAAAAAAATAATGAAACGATTATATCAGGTGATATAGATACCTATAAAAGTGGATTATCGTCTCTACAAGACAATGATTATAGCAAGGCTGTTAAAGAATTTGATAAACTCTATATAAATCATCCTTTTTCATCACTAGCTAAAAAGTCAGAAATAATGACTGCATACTCACTATATCAAAATAATGAGATAAACAAATCTATAAGTAAGTTAAAAACCTTTAATGAAATGTACCCAAAAGATGAATTTTCTGACTATGCTCATTATCTTTTAGCAATGTGTTATTATATACAAATTTCAAATCAAGGTAGAGATCCAAGTTTGTCCTTAAAAGCTTTAAACTCGTTCAAGCTTATAACAACAAAATATCCTAGTAGTAAGTATGCAAAAGACTCAAAATTAAAAATCCAATTTATTAAAAATTCTTTAGCAATAAATGAGCTAAATATTGGAAAATTCTATTTGAAAAAAAATGCACCTGCTAGTTCAATAAAAAGATTTAAAACAATTTTACAAAAATATCAAAATAGTTCAGTGATTCCAGAAACTTTGTACAGACTAACTGAAGCTCTATTAATGATGGGGCTTAAGAAAGAAGCTATAAAAAGTAATGCTCTCTTAAAATATAATTTCCCTAACAGTGAATGGAGTAATTTAAGTAGGGACCTTCTTTCTAATATTTCATCAACTAGTGAAAAAGAAAGTTTCACTTCTTCCATAAAAAAATATATTGTTACAATTTTTGACTAATTAAATGCTAAAAGAATTAATAATTAAAAATATAGTTCTTATAAAATACCTCAATATTGAATTTAATAAAGGTCTTTCTGTATTGACTGGAGAAACGGGTACTGGAAAATCAATTCTACTTGATAGCTTAGGACTGATTTTAGGTAATAGAGTAGATTTTAATTTAATTAGAAAAGGTGAAAATGAAGCTTCAGTTACTGCGCTCTTTCAAATTCACAATAATCATAGTGTAGCTCAAATGTTGAATAAATATAATATTGTATTTGAAAAGGAACTTTTAATAAGACGTCAAATCAATTCTAATGGAAAATCTAAATGTTTCATCAATGATATATTGATAACTCGTAACGCTTTGTCTGAAATAACTGACTGCTTAGTTGAATTACAAGGTCAATTTGATGATCGGGGTCTTTCAAATGTTAAAACACATTTATCACTTTTAGACATATATTCAAATCACAATCATTTGATTGAGAGAACAAATAAATCTTTTAATAAACTAAAAGAATTGAAGAAAGAAATTGCTGAAACAAAAATCCGTGAAAAAGCAACTACTGATGATAATGAGTGGGTTAAAGAGTCATTTAATCAATTAGAGTCATTAGACCTTAAATTAGGTGAAGAAGTAAAGTTGAACCAAACTAAGTTATTTTTAAATAACCGTGAAAAAATTTTTATAGCTATTAATCAATCAAAAACAATTATAGATGATGAACTAGGAATTGAAGATTTAATTAACAAACTTTATAAAACGTTTGATAATGTTAAATCAATTGATCGTTCAAACATTAATCAGGCAGTTGAAATCATAGACAGAATTAAAGTTGATATTGAAGAATTAAAATCCATTGTAAATAGTGAAGCCAGTGAAGTAAGTGAAGACACTCAAAACTTAGAATTAGTAAATGATCGACTACATGAGTTAAGATCACAAGCACGTAAACATAATTGTAATATTGATGATCTTATAAGGATAAAAAAGGAACTTAAATTAAAAATAGATCAAAATGATAATAATAAATTTAAGATTGATGAACTTCAAAAAGAATATGAAGAATTAAAAATTAGGTTTGTTGCAAATAGTAAGTTACTATCTGAAAGCAGACGCAAATCCGCAACATATTTATCTAAAAAAATAAATGATGAATTACCCCATCTAAAGTTAGAAAATGCAAATTTTAAAGTTAAAATTGAAGAATTGGAATTAGATAACGCAACTGAAATAGGTATGGATAAAGTAATCTTTTTAGCATCAACTAATTCTGGTGCGGATTCTCTTCCAATTAATAAAATTGCATCTGGAGGAGAATTATCAAGGTTTTTGTTAGCAATAAAAGTAGTACTTGAAACTATGGTACATCAAAGAACAATAATTTTTGATGAAATTGACTCAGGTATTGGAGGAGCCGCCGCAAATGCTGTGGGTAATAGACTGGCTAAATTAGGAAATAATTATCAAACTATGGTAGTAACGCATTCTCCACAAGTAACCTCTAAAGGACATTATCATTATCTTGTGCAAAAGGATAATATTAATAACAATATTACAACAAATGTCACTCAATTAAATGAAACTGAAAGAGTTGAGGAAATTGCAAGAATGGTCTCAGGAAGCGTCATTACTAATGAAGCTAGGGAAGCAGCCTCTAAATTATTAAATACTTGAAAATATGAATATAGAAATTCTTAATAAATTAAAATTACTAAAAGATAAAATTAATTATCATAATTTTAGGTACCACACAAAAGATGATCCTGAAATCTCAGACTTTCAATTTGATGAGCTTTGCAAACAATATGATAATATAATTTCATCCAACCCTGCATTTAATTTTTTAAAGCGTAAAACTGTTGGTGATAAAATTTCTAATAAATTTCAAAAGTACCATCATCAAAAACCTATGGGTTCTCTGGTGAACGCTTTTTCATTTGAAGATATTAACGATTTTATTGAAAGAACTTATAAGTTTTTATCATTAAAAAAAGAATTTTTATTGGAATATATGTGTGAACCTAAGATTGATGGTTTATCAATATCCCTTCTTTATCTAAATGGAGACTTATTGAATGCGGTAACACGAGGTGATGGTAATGTTGGAGAAATAGTTACAGAAAACGTCAAAACTATTAGTGACATACCACATAAATTAACAGGAAAATATCCTAAATTCATAGAGATTAGAGGTGAAATTTTTATGAAAAAAACGCATTTCGAAGAACTCAATAAACTACAAATTGAAAATAATTACAAAATTTTTGCTAATTCTAGAAACGCTGCAGCAGGCTCCATCCGGCAGAAGGACGTTAATATTGTAAAACAACGTAAATTGAATTTTTTGGCGTTTACAATTGGTGAATATACTGAAGATTTTAAATTTGATACCCAAATTGATCTTTTGAAAAGATTTAAAGAAATGGGCTTAATTACGAACGAAGAAAACTACTTAGCTCGTAATATCAATGACATAAAAGAATTTTATAAAAAGATTTTATTAAAAAGAAATAATTTAGATTATGAAATTGACGGTTTGGTTTATAAGGTTAATAGTAAAATTCTCCAAGTAAGATTAGGAAATTTAGCTAGAGCTCCGAGATGGGCCATTGCTCACAAGCTTCCAGCTGAAATAGTAGAAACAATTCTTATTAGTATAGAGACTCAAGTAGGTAGAACAGGAGCCCTAACTCCTGTTGGTAGATTAGATCCCATAAGAGTTGGTGGTGTGTTAGTATCAAATGTTTCATTACACAATGAAGATGAAATTTTCAGAAAGGACATACGAATCGGTGATACAATAAAAATACAACGCGCTGGAGATGTAATTCCACAAGTTTTAGGAGTTGTAAAAGAAAAGAGAGTTAAAGATTCAAATATTTATTCTGTTCCTAAGCATTGTCCATCATGTAATAGCATTACTTTTAAGCCAGAAGGCGAAGCAATTAGAAGATGTTTGGCTGGTATTAATTGTCCAGCACAAACTGTTGAAAAACTAAAACATTTTGTTTCAAAAAATGCTTTTAATATTGATGGTTTGGGAGAAAAATTGATAGAAATGCTTTTCAAGGAAGATATTATTAGAGATTTTGCAGATATTTTTGCTATTAAAAAACATAAAGACAAACTAGAAAAAAAAGTAGGATTAGGAAAATTATCAGTATCTAATCTATTAAATTCTATTGAATCAAAGAGAAAAATTACATTCGACAAGTTAATTTATGCACTCGGAATTAGACAAGTTGGTGAAACAAATTCTAAATTATTAGCTTTACATTATAATACATTTGAAAACTTTCGTATTGAGATGGTAAAAGCAGTGGACAAGACATCGAATTCTTTTCAAGAACTTGTTTCGATAGATCAAATAGGAGAAAGCATTGCTGAAGATTTAGTTTTATATTTTAATACAAATGCTAATTTAATCATCTTTGACAAAATTTTAAATTATATAACTATTGAAAATATTACAAAAAGATCTGTTACATCTCCATATACAGATAAAGTTATAGTTTTAACGGGTGCTTTAAATAATATGAGTCGTGATGAGGCAAAGCAAACTCTTCAAAATTTAGGTGCCAAAGTTAGCAGCACAGTATCTAAAAATACTGATTTTTTAATTATTGGTGATCAACCTGGAAGTAAAGCTAAAAAAGCTAAAGAACTAAATATACCAATAGTAAGTGAGGAAGAACTAGTTGGAATAATTCAAAAATTTAATGATTAAATTTGCCTAGTTTTTCTCTTTAAAAATTCTAGTAACTCTTCATTATCTGTTTCAATAAATTTAACTAAATTTTCATAAACCTTTTTATGGTATTCATTAACCCAGTCAATTTCAAATTTTGTAAGCATTTTTTTGTTAATAAGTTTTGTTTCTAAAGGTACTCTAGTTAAATTCTGAAAATGTAAAAAATTTTCCTTCGATTTATTTATATTGTATTTTGAGACAACTTCTAAATTTTCAATTCTAATACCATATTTTCCATTTTTATAATAACCAGGTTCATTAGAAATAACCATTCCACTTTCAATAGTACAATCCGATGTTTTTGAAATAGATATAGGCCCTTCATGTACGCTTAAAACACTTCCAACTCCGTGACCAGTGCCATGGGCATAATCTTTACCTTTTGACCAAAGTGCTATTCTAGCCAATGCATCTAAATCTCTTCCTTTAATATTATTAGGAAAAATTGCTGATGCGATAGCAATATGTCCTTTTAAAACTAATGTATAATTCTCAACCATCTCAGTCTCCGCCTCTCCTACCAAAAGAGTGCGGGTCGTATCTGTTGTGCCATCAAGATAATGAGCACCTGTATCTATTAAATATAAACCATCTCTATTAATTTTTTTATTAGATGAGTTGTCAGCTTTATAATGAATAATGGCACCATTATTTCCAAAAGCTGATATTGTTGAAAAGCTTTCACACACAAATGTTTTTTCTAATGACCGAATTTCAAGAAGCTTTTCAGATACTTCAATTTCTGAAAGGTTTTTAAAATTTACATTTTTTTCAAACCAAAATAATAAATTCAATATTGCGAGACCATCTTTTAAATGAGCATTTTTAAAGCCCCTTAACTCACAAGGATTTTTTTTGGTTTTAAATTGGTCTACTGGACATGATATTGATTTATAATTTAATTTATTATTGACTAAAAAATTATGAACCTTCATTGGAAGGGTTTTTGCATCTATTAGAAAATTTTTGTTTTTAGAATTTTCAAAAAAATTACTTAAAAATTCAAAATTACAAATATGAATGTTTTTTTCTTTTTTTATGCTATTTTGATATAAGCTATTATCAGTAAATATATGTATAGCTTTCTGTTTTGAAACTATACAAAAAGATCTTGAAATTGGAGTATGTTTCAGATCTCTTCCTCTAATATTTAATAACCACGAAAGACCTGTAGGGTTAAATAAAATATAAAAATCACAATTATTGTCTTTAATTACTTTTGTTAAACGGTCTATTTTTGAGCTAACTGTCTCTCCAGTATATTCTATTGGAAGTTTAAATAATTCTTTATCAGTTTTGACCGGTTTATTTAACCATATTTCGTCAATTATATTTTTGTTTATAAACTCAAGACTTATTTTTGTTTCTTTAATAATATCTTGAAGAAACTCATGTTCACTTAAAGTCAATAACCAAGGATCAATAACCACTTTTTTGAGAATATTTTTATTTTTATTTAAAAATAAACAAACTTGTTTAAATCCACCGTTAAATGTATTGAAATATTTGGAGTTAACCTCTTTTTTTAATTGTAGTTGATAACGTCCATCACTAAAAATAACTGATTTTATTTTAGATTTTGCCGATATAATTGCATATCCAGCTGAGCCAGAAAAATTTGAAATAAATTTTAAACGCTCTTCATTTTCTGGGACCTCTTCACCAGCATACATGTCACACCTAGGAACCAGGAAAGCATCCCACTTCCTACTTTTCATCTTATCTGTTAATAATTTTAGATTTTTTTCCAAATACAATACCATTTTTTATTGGTTACTAATCAATATGATTGAACCCCAACCATTTAAACTAAATATTTTTTTTTCTTTAAATCCATATTTATTATACCAGTTTATAATATAGGGAATTTGCTCATTTAAAAGACCAGAAAGTATTAAAAAAGAATTGGGCTTAATAATAAAACTATATAAAGGTGCTAATTTTTTTAAAGGACCAAATAAGATATTTGCAAAAACCAAGTCATAAAATTGTTTTTTTGTGTATTTATTCGAGTGGTAAGAATTAGTTAAGTAAACTTTGTTTAATACAATGTTATTTAATTTAAGATTTTTTTGTGTTAACTTCACAGCATTTTTATCTATATCAACAAAAGTTACCTTACTTTTTTTAAATATCTTTTTTGAGGATATTCCCAGTATACCTGTACCACATCCATAATCTAAAATTTGGTTTGATTTAGTAAATCTAGATATAAAAGTTAGAGCTTTTAAACAACATTTAGTAGTTTCGTGGGATCCAGTTCCAAATGCAGTAGAAGCATCTATTTTTATTGGAATTTTACTTGATGAACAATTTTTATTATTATATGACCCGTAGATATAAAAGTTATCAATATTAATTATTGGGAAAGATTTTCTGTTGTGTTTAAGCCAATTCTTTTGTGAGATCTCACTTACAATAAGTCTATTGGAATATTTATCTTTTCTTGAATGATGATAAAAAAAATATTCTGTAATTTTTAACTCTTTGGCGAGATAATTTAATCTACGACTGATATTATTAATATCAGGTTTTTGATTTAAAAGAACTTCTAATACCCAAATTTGATTTTGGTGAAATTCTCCAAATTTATTACTTGCAATATTATTTAAATAAAAATTAGTATATTTTTTTTTATCTTTATCTTCATTTACAAATAAGCTGGAAGATATATAACCTTCAAAATCTTCAACATATTCTGAAAATATATTTTTGAAATTATCTTGTATATCAAATCTTACTGACCACAAATCCATAATAAAAATTTATTAATCTATTAACTTGACAAAGCTTGAAACAACTTTCTTTTCGCCTGCTTTGTCAAAGTTTATATTTAATTTATCACCATCTGAAGAAATAATAAGACCCATTCCAAATTTTTGATGAAAAACTCTCTGCCCATTATCAAATTCAATATTAGAGTTTAAAATATTAGCATCTATCTGAGTTTTCTTATATGCATTAATTCCTTTTATTCCATTTTGCTTCGCCCTTAAAAATCCTGGTCCGTAAGATGCATTTTTTGTAGATAAGCCAAAATCAATTTGATTATAGCTTGACGCATCAGCACCAATATTACCTTCTATATTTTCGTTAAGAATATGTTTTGGAAGTTCACTTATAAATCTTGATGGGATCGATCCTTGCCATAATCCGTGAATTTGTCTATTAGCTGCAAAGGTTATAAATAATCTTTGCTTTGCTCTAGTGATGCCTACATAGGCAAGTCGTCTTTCTTCTTCTAATCCTGCCAAGCCTAATTCATCTATAGATCTTTGACTAGGAAACAGTCCTTCTTCCCATCCAGGTAAAAAAACTACATCGAATTCAAGTCCCTTAGCAGCATGTAAAGTCATTAAGGATACTTCTCCTGCATCAGCTGTGTTATCACCGTCCATAACAAGTGAAATATGTTCTAAAAAACCAGAAAGATTTTCAAAACCACTCATAGCATTTATTAATTCCTTTAAGTTTTCCAGTCTACCTTCGCCATCAAGAGATTTTTCATTTTGCCAATGTCCGATATATCCTGACTCTTCAAGTACTTTTAATGCTAAATCCGTATGAGTAATTTCTTTGTTTTGATTGTTCCAATCTAAAAATTGATTTATTAGATTTAGCAAAGTTCTTTTAACACTTGGCCTAAGCTCGTCAGTCATTAACAATTCTTGTGATGCAGAAAAAAAAGAAATATTATTTTTTTTGGCGTAAGAATGTATCATACTTGTAGTATTTGTTCCTAATCCACGTTTTGGAATATTAATAATTCTTTCTAAAGCAAGATCGTCATTAGGCTGTTGAACTACCCTAAGATATGCCAAAGCATCCCTAATTTCCATTCTTTCATAAAATTTAGCGCCTATAACCTTATAAGGGATTCCAATGTCAACAAATCTTTCTTCAAAATACCTGGTCTGATGACCAGCTCTAACTAAGACTGCCATCTGATCATGCCTAAAACCTCCAGAATAGAGATTTTCAATTTCTAAACTAGTCTTTTTCGCCTCTTCCATTCCATCCCATACTGATATTAAATCAATTTTGTCTCCCTCTTTTGAAGAAGTTTTAAGATTTTTGCCTAATCTTTCTTTATTATTTATAATAACACTGTTAGCAGCTTCTAATATTCTTCCCGTAGATCTATAATTTTCTTCTAATTTTATGACTTTGGCTAAAGGATAATCCTTTTCAAATCTTAATATGTTTCCAACTTGGGCGCCTCGCCATCCATAGATAGACTGATCATCGTCTCCTACACAGCAAATATTTTTAGTTTTATCAGCCAAGAGTTTTAACCATAAATATTGTATAGTGTTGGTATCTTGATATTCATCAACTAAAAAATATAATATTTTGGAATGATATTGATTTAATATATCTGGGTGTTTTGAAAAGATCGTTAAATTATGAAGAAGCAAGTCTCCAAAATCAGTTGAGTTAAGAGTAATCAATCTCATTTGATAAGTTTTATATACATTAATGGCTTTACCATTCGCAAAATAATCAATATCTGAAATTTTTAAATCTTCTGGCTTATAACCTTTATCTTTCCATTTCCCAATTAAATTTGACATTGATTTTGGAGTAAATTTTTTAATATCAATGTCATCGTCAAGCATTATTTGTTTTAATAGTCTTACTTGATCATCCGGAGTAATAATGGTGTAATTTGAACTTAAACCTACAATTTCAGCGTTTTCTCTCAATATTCTGGCAGCTATTGAATGAAATGTTCCTAACCAAACCGAGTTTGCTGAGGGGCCTATTAAACTTTCTAGTCTAATCCTCATTTCTCTTGCAGCTTTATTTGTAAAAGTTACTGCAAGTATATTCCAAGGTTTGGTCTTGTTGCTATATAAAAGGTTAGCAAGTCTGGCAGTAAGCACTCTTGTTTTCCCGGTTCCTGCTCCCGATAAAACCAATAGAGGTCCCTCTAAATTTTTTACTGCTTCTTTTTGAGGTGGGTTTAAATCAATAAATGCGTGGTGGTTATAAAAGTTGTTCATAAATTTTAAAAAGTTTCTTGATTATAATTAATTTTTATTTCTAACATATTGATAGTTTAACTTGTAGAAAATTAATAAATAAATGATAATAAATTAGGTTAATAACTAAGAGCGTAATAACTTGAAATGAAAAAAAATAAATTTGTATTTTCATATTCATTAATATTATTGTTTGTATTAAGTGGCTGTTCTACCAATTTAAAAAACTCTACTGAAAGTACAGATCCATTTGAAAGTCTAAATAGGAATATTTTTGCTTTTAATAAATCTTTAGATCAAAACATAGTTTCTCCTCTAAGTACCGCATACGTTGAAACAATCCCTCATTCAATTAGAAAAAATATAAGTAATCACTTAGAGTGGATGGATACTCCTAGTACTATAGTAAATAGTACTTTGCAGATAGACTTAGAAAATACAATTTTAGCTTCCGCAAAATTTATGTTAAATGGGCTATCCTTTGGTTTTTATGACTTTGATAATAATGAAACTAAAATCCACAAAAAAGACTTAGGGTCTACTCTAGCCAGGCTTAATGTTCCAGAAGGTCCTTTTTTAATGGTACCTTTATTAGGTCCTAAAACTGTTCGGGATTTTACAGGAACGTTGTCAGACAGGCAAAGTTTAAGCAATTTTTCATCTAATTCTATCAATAAATTAAGCTTCGTAGAAATCCCAGTCAACTTAGTTGATAAAAGAAGTATACTTGCAAAAAATATTGAAAATATTTATGAATCACCTGACCCCTATACAAAAATGAAGTCTTATTATATACAAAATAGAAGAAAAAATGTGTATGGTGATACATATCTCGAGGATAAAAACGACAAATTGGATATGGAATTTGAAAAACTCTTACAATAATCTAAATTTAAAAAAAGTTTTATGTATTACCCTTTTTTCATTTTTATTTTTTCAATTTTTAACATTTCAATCCTATTCTGATAATGTAAAAAATAGTGAATTAATTGTTCAAAAGATGATTGCCGATGCTAAACGGCATGCTGTAAAAACAATAAAGCTCTCACCAAAAGAAAGATCATTAAAAATTGAAAAATTGATAAAACGATTTATTAATTTGGATTTTATGGCAAGAGCAACTACTGGGCGTTATTGGAAAAAAGCAACTAATACCCAAAGAGAAGAATATAAAAACGCTTTACTTAAACAAATTGTTAATACAATCGAAGAACATTTAAACACACTGTCTACATTAGCCTACAAACCTTTGAAATCTGAAGCAAGAGGTAAAAAGTTAGTTTATGTAAAGGGTGTAATAAAGGATAATAGTAAAAAAATCCCTGACGTAAATCTTTTATGGAAATTAGCAAAAGATAAAAGAGGAAATTTTCTTGTGCTCGATCTAGAGATTGAAGGTATATCATTAATAAGTTCTCATAAAGCTGAAACAATGGCTATACTTCGAAAAAACAAGGGTGATTTTAATGCTTTATTAAATACTTTTACTAAGAGTAAATAATTTATCTAGATATTGGCTTATATTTAATCCTTTTAGGGTTTAATGCATCATCTCCTAATCTTCTTTTTTTGTCATTTTCATAATCTTGATAATTACCCTCAAACCATTCGACATGACTTCCACCCTCAAATGCTAGTATGTGTGTAGCGAGTTTATTTAAAAACCATCTATCGTGTGAAATCACAACGACACATCCAGAAAAATCTAAGATTGCCTCCTCTAAAGATCTCAAAGTATCAACGTCTAAATCGTTAGTAGGCTCATCTAAAAGTAAAACATTTCCAGGAGTTTTTAACATCTTTGCAAGATGGACTCTATTTCTTTCACCTCCTGATAACTGGCTTACAATTTTTTGTTGATCAGATCCTTTGAAATTGAATTGTCCTACATATGCTCTACTTTGAATTGTTTTTTTCCCAATCTCTATTTCGTCTAATCCGTCACAAATAGATTCCCAAACGTTTTGTTGAGGCTTTAAAATATCCCTAGACTGATTTACATAATTTAAACTAACTGTATCACCAATTGAAATATCTCCACTGTTTGGCTTTTCTTCTTTCGTTATTAATCTAAATAATGTGGTCTTGCCTGCACCATTAGCTCCAATAACACCTACAATTCCGCCTGGAGGTAACTTAAAACTCAACTTATCTATTAACAATTTATCTTCAAAAGACTTGGATACATTTTCAAAATTTATTACTTCATTACCTAGTCTAGGAGCAGGAGGTATAACAAGATTACTAGAGTTAATTTCTTTTTTTTGTTCTTTTGCTACTAACTCTTCATAAGAAAATATTCTGGCCTTTGATTTTGCTTGTCTTGCGCGTGGAGATGATTGAATCCATTCAAGCTCTTCATTTAATTTTCTTTTTCTTGCTTCTTCTATTTTCCCTTCTAGTTCTAGTCTTTTTTGTTTTTGTTCTAACCATCCCGAGTAATTACCTTTATACGGGATACCCTCTCCACGGTCTAATTCAAGGATCCACCCAGCCACTTCATCTAAAAAATATCTGTCATGAGTAATGGTAACAACTGTGCCTGGGAAATCATGAAGAAATCTTTGTAACCACGCAACTGACATAGCATCTAAATGGTTTGTTGGTTCATCTAATAATAAAAAATCAGGGTTTGATAATAATAATTGTGCTAAAGCCACTCTTCTTTTTTCACCGCCTGACAAATGGTTTATATTTGCTTCTGCAGGAGGCAAGCTTAGTGCATCCATGGCAATTTCAGCTTTTCTATCTAAATCCCAGGCATCTAAATTGTCAATTTGTTCTTGTAGCTCCCCTTGCTTAATAATAGTGTCATTCATTTCTTCATCTGTTAAATCTTCAGAAAATTTTAAGGAAATGGTATTGAAATCATCAACAAGTTTTTTTGCTTCTGCCATCCCTTCCATGACGTTTTCATATACATTTAAATCATTGTTTAATTCAGGTTCTTGGGCAAGATAACCAACCTTGATACCATCTGCTAATTTTGCATCACCATTATATTCTTTATCAACGCCTGCCATAATTTTTAAAAGAGTAGATTTTCCTGCACCATTACTGCCTAAAACACCAATTTTTGCTCCCGGCAAAAATGACAAACTAATATCTTTTATCACCTGCTTGCCGCCAGGATAAATCTTGCTCAACTTATACATTGAAAATATATATTGTGGATTATTCATAAATTAGCCCCAAGAGATTTGAATCATATAACTAAATAACACGGAATTATTTTTATAGTTATTTATTTAATTAATATAAATAATAAATTTTAATTTAACTATTATGTTTGTATAATAAATCATGGATATTTCTTTTCCTATATGGATAATTATCATTGACTATATTTTAGCACTAATAATGGCTATTTTAGTTTTTAAGTTTCTTTTAAACTTATTTATTGATGAAGGAAGTAATTTAGGTATTTTTAAGTTTTTTACAAAAATCACCTCTCCCATCATCAATATCACTTTTAAAGCAACCCCAAATTTTATAGTTCAACCACTTATACCTCTCTATATCGCATGGCTTTTCTTTATAATAAGAATATACTTTTTGCCCTTACTATTAGGATACTCTTACATAGGTAAGTTTGCTTTTGTATTTGAAAAACAAATAATTGAACAAATTAAATCATTAATTTTAAATATAGCTCTATATTTAAATTATGGAACCTGAATTATAAGAAAAACAAGTTTTAAATCTATTTATAATTTCGTCAATTAGACTAAACTTTGTTTCAAAAGATGTTACAAATCTTACTTCAATTTCTTCTTCATTTATTTTACGCCAAAGATTAGGAATAATATTTAATTCGAGAATTTTTTTATATGTTTTATTATTAACCCTTAAAAATACTTCATTCCCTTGTGTCGGATATAAAAGTTTAAAATCTTCAAATTTTGATAACTTGCCACTAAGATACGTTGCATTTTCATTAGCCTTTTGTGCTAGTTCCAACCATAACCCATTTGTAAACCATGCGTTTAGTTGAGCAGTAATAAATCTAGTTTTGGGTATTATGTGTCCAGTTTGCTTAATCATTTTTTTTGCTTCCAGTGCAAGATTCTTATTAAAAAAAATAATAACTTCAGCGGCCATTGCACCATTTTTTGTTGCACCCAATGATAGACAATCAATACCTATTTTCCAAGTTGCCTCAGCAGGAGAAACAGATTGTTGAGAAACTAATGCATTAGAAAACCTAGCTCCATCCATGTGTAGGTAAAAATTATTTTGTTTACAAATTTTACTAATAGCTAGTATTTCATTTTGAGAATACAGAGTGCCATTTTCCGCTAATTGAGTTAATGAAATACCAGAAATTTTTGAGAGCTGTTTTCCTTTAAAATCTAATTCATCAAGTTTTTTAGTAATATCTTTAGAATTAAGCTTGCCAGAATTATTGGAGATAGTTTGCAACTTCCCTCCCCCAGAAAAAAACTCTGGAGCTCCTCCTTCATCTTTATTTATATGCGATTCACTATGACATAAAACACTACCATAGGAACGAAGGAAAGAGGATAAAGCTAGAGAGTTAGACGCTGTTCCAGACATCATCGGTATAATTTCTAAATCCTTTTTTTCAAAAATCTCTATAATGATATTTTTACATTTTTCAGTAAAAACGTCATTTCCATATGGAAGTGTTTTTTTATCAGACGCTTGTGAAAATGCTTTCAAGATCTGAGGAGCTATTCCAGAAATAGTGTCAGTACCAATTAGAATTTTTGTTCTATTCATTCAAATACCTTTAACTCATTACTAGTTTAAACCAAATTGAGAACCTTTTTTTACTGTAATAATAGATTTTATTTGCTTTATTTTAGTATTTAAAACTACCAAAACATTATTTCCCTCATAAAGATATCTCAATAAAATTTCATTGTCTTGTCCTAATGATGAAGAAATTAATTGTGCACTAGAAGGCTGTTCAAAATTTAACTGATTTAATTTTTGTTCATCTATGATTAAAGTATTTTTGTTTTTCTCGGAGTTTTCTAATTTATCGTAACTATTATATAGCCCAAAAAATAAAACAAATAACCCTAAAATAATTAACAAGCCCAAAATTATGGCAATAATTTTTATAATCCGTATATTAGATATTATCTGGGATTGATTTTCTGGATTTGAGTTGGACAAATTAGACATGATAAATCCTATTAAAATTTCACTTTCTATTAAAGACTTTGACATCCCGTTTGACAGGCTTGATGTTTGGGTTACTGAAGCTATTAAAGTAAGTAGCTATGCAAAACAAGAATTAAATGATAGTAATTTTTCTTTATCCAGAAGTAGAATAAAAAAACTAATTGAAGGAAAAAATATTGAAATTGATGGAACAGAAGTTAAGGATCCATCATTTAAAATTAAAAATAGCAAACTTATTACTATTCAATTTCCTCCTGCAGACAACCCTATCCCTTTACCAGAAAATATTAATTTAGAAATTCTTTATGAAGATCAATATATAATAATTTTAAATAAACAAGCAGGTATAGTTGTCCATCCTGCTCCCGGTTCCCCCAATGGTACTCTAGTAAATGCCTTATTGTATCATTGTGGAAAAAGTTTAGAGGGTATTGGCGGGGTTAAAAGACCTGGAATCGTCCATAGATTAGACAAAAATACTAGTGGAGTGATGATAGTTGCAAAAACTGAAACTGCTCACGTTAATTTGTGTAAAACTTTTAGCAATCATGATTTAGATAGAAGGTATAACGCAATCGTTTGGGGCCAACCTTCAAATAGTGGTATTATTAAAAAACCCATTGGAAGATCGGCTTTTAATAGAAAAAAAATGGCAATATCACTTAAGGGTAAAGTGGCAATAACTAAATGGAAAGTGCTAGACGTTTATGCACCTCTAGCTAGCTTAATTGAATGTAAGCTTGAAACAGGAAAAACTCACCAAATTAGAGTTCACCTTTCTGATATGGGTCACAGCGTCATTGGTGACGACTTGTATGGTAAATCATTGTCTGAGAATAAGTGTAGAAATAGCCCTTACAAAGAAAAAATTCGAAGCATTAAGTTTTTAAACAGGCAGGCTTTACATGCTACAAAACTCAGTTTAAATCATCCCATCACAAAAAAATATATAGAATTTATTAGCCCTTTACCAAAAGATATGACTAAATTAATCGAGATTTTTAAAAAAAAATACTAAATTTTTATTGAAATACTTTAAAAAACTTATAAAAACATTAAATACATATTTAGGAGATACATTTTGTATAATACAGATTCAACAAGTGTTTCGTTATTATCCCCAGATAATAATCTTGGAAGATATTTAGATCACATAAAAAAATTTCCAATGTTAGATGCTGACGAAGAATATGTTTTAGCAAAAGATTGGTTAGATAAACAAAATACTAAAGCTGCTCACAAACTTGTTACTAGTCACCTAAGATTAGTTGCAAAGATTGCGATGGGATATAGAGGTTATGGACTTCCCGTAGCAGATCTTATTGCTGAAGGCAATATCGGTATGATGCACGCCGTTAAAAAATTTGACCCTGAAAAAGGGTTTAGATTAGCTACGTATGCAATGTGGTGGATTAAGGCGGCAATACAAGAGTTTGTATTGAAAAGTTGGTCACAGGTTAAGATTGGCACTACTGCAAGTCAAAAAAAATTATTTTTTAACCTTAGAAAAATCAAAGGTAAAATAAATGCACTAGAAGATGGAGATCTTTCACCTAATCAAGTTAATCATATTGCTAAAACACTTGATGTTGCGGAAGATGATGTTATTAGCATGAATAGAAGGATGCTCGGAGGAGATCATTCACTTAATTCACAGATAAATCGAAACGACGGAGAAGAAGCTGAATGGCAAGACATGTTGTCAGACGAGAGAGATAATCAAGAAACACAGTTTGTAAATAATCAAGAAAAAAATATTAGAAATAAAATGATGCTTGAAGCCTTGGAACATCTGAAACTGAGGGAAAAAGACATAATAATTAAAAGGCGTCTGATTGAATCCCCTAAAACACTTGAAGAATTGTCGCAAGAATATAAAGTGAGTAGAGAAAGAATTAGACAGATTGAAACTAGAGCTTTTGAGAAGCTTCAAGAAGCCATGAAGATTAAGGCTAAAGAGTTAAAACTAATTGGGACTAATGAATATTAGGTGGTTTTAAATGGATTTTTTAGGTAAATGGTATCATGTCTCTCAGGACTTGTAGATATTAAGATTATTCCGCAACCAATAAGTTTTTCAATTCTTTTAACGTAATTCTTTGCTTGATTTGGTAGATCTTCTATTTTTTTAATACCTACAATGCTAACGTCCCAACCATCCAATACTTCGTAAATTGGTTTTATTTGTTGTTGTTGCTTCTCTGATGAAGGTAAATAAGTTATGACTTCATTATTTAAATAATAGCCAGTACAAATTTTAATTTCCTTAAAACCGTCTAAAACATCTAATTTAGTTAACGCAATACCATCAATACTTGATAATGCAACAGCTTGTTTTACTAAAACAGCATCAAACCAACCACAACGTCTTTGTCTTCCAGTTACGGTTCCAAATTCATGACCTTTTTTACCTAGATTAACCCCATCCTCTCCCTTTTCCTCTGTGGGGAATGGACCTGCTCCTACTCTAGTTGTGTAAGCTTTAGTTATTCCTATAGTGTAATCTATTGATGTTGGTCCAATGCCAGATCCAATTCCAGCTTGAGATGAAACAGTATTACTGCTAGTTACATAGGGATAAGTGCCGTGGTCTATATCTAAAAAAGTGCCTTGAGCACCCTCAAACAAGATATTAGAAGATACAGTAACATATTTGCTAATTAAAAACCAAGATGGTTGAACAAAACTCAAAATAAATTGACCTTGTTCCCATAACTTTAAAAAAATCTCATTTGGATTTTGTTTGCTTTCTCCGACAGCAGATAACCAAATATTATGGTGTTCATATAATTTTTTAAGTTTTAGCAAAAAAACATCTTTATCAAGAAAATCGCATATTCTCAGACCTCGTCTTCCTACTTTGTCTTCATAAGCTGGTCCAATACCTCTGCCAGTTGTTCCAATTTTATTTAGGCTCTGTTTGTTTTCTCTAATATTATCAATTAATTGATGTATAGGTAAAATTAAAAAAGCTGAATCTGATATAATTAAATTTTCTGGAGTTATTTTTATATTTTTTTCTTCTAATTGCTTAATTTCCTTTGCTAAATGAAATGGATCAATAACGACTCCATTCCCAATTAAGACAATTGTATTGTCTCTTACAATTCCACTAGGTAATAAAGATAACTTAAAAACATTGTCATCAATAACCAATGTATGTCCAGCATTATGGCCACCTTGAAATCTTACAACTAAATCAGCTTTGTTTGATAACCAATCAACAATCTTACCTTTACCCTCGTCTCCCCATTGTGTTCCAACAACAACTACATTACTCATAAAATATTCCTCAGTTTTGGGTTAATTTCTTAAGATTTTAATTTAAGAATA
Source organism: SAR116 cluster bacterium AG-335-N04 (assembly GCA_003279355.1). Lineage (GTDB taxonomy): Bacteria > Pseudomonadota > Alphaproteobacteria > Puniceispirillales > Marisalimonadaceae > Marisalimonas. Next base: position 2,461 of record QBZS01000006.1, on the reverse strand, counting down.
GTATTATCTTTCCAAATATATTTACAATTCATTTCCGAAGCTTCTTTTTCAAACTCTGAGTTAGAAACAGAACCAAAAACAATTCTATAACCTTTTTTTATAATCTCGTCCGCATCTTTCATGTTTAGGTAAGGTATATATACTAAGTCTTTATCTAAATTTAACATAAGGTTGGGATAAACTTTTTCGGTATAAATTGTACATCCAGTTGCAGTTTCTCCTGTAGATATATTATAACTTCCACCTTTTGCTATTTCACCCTTTAATTTGTCAGAAAAAATTGTAAAGGTTATTCCTGTGTGATACTTAAATCCCCTGTTTTCAAGTGGATCTATTGAAAGTTTAATAGACCTATCATTTTTTCTGACAATATCTATGACTGTTAAACAATGGTCTATTATATCAACTAAAATACCTTTGGACTTTAATTCCTGAAGATATTTTATTACATTTAAGTGATCTCCAAAGACGTCCATTAATTCAGATATAATATTTAGATTTTCAAATTTTAATTTTTTAAGACTTTGTTTGTCTTTGTTATCTATATATTGGTTAATACTGTGTTTTAACAAAGGTGAAATACCTGTTAAAAGATATTTTCTCAAAAATGGTAAATTAATGTCAATTGTTAAATTATCTATATTTATTGATTTGAGGGCTTTGATGCAAACAAGCATTATTTCAGCATCTATTACTTCAGATTTGGGTCCTATTAATTCAGCACCTACTTGAGTTTTTTGACGCTCCATATTAAAACTGTCACCTTTTACTCTTAAAACGTCACCAGAATAAGATAATCTTAGTGGACGAGATAAGTGTGACAATCGAGTAGAAGCGATTCTAGAAATCTGTGCTGTAACATCTGATCTCAATGCTAACATTTTTTGTGATAAAGGATCCATAACTCTGAAAGTAGAATCTTTTAAAACTTCACCTGGACCGTCTGATAGCAAAGTTTCTTCATATTCAACTAGAGGAGGTTTAACTCTTAGATATCCATAACTAGAAAATACGTCTAGTAAGTTTTCTATTATTTTAGACTGAATGTGAGCATTTGGATAAAGAATGTCACTAAGCCCTGCGGGTAACAATCCTTTTTGATTTGATAAACTCGACATTATAATAGCTTTCAAATAAGAATATTATATATATATCAAAGTCTATAATGTATCTAATAAAATTTAAGAAAAACACATAGTTTAATTATTTTCGAAGTTAATAATGTTAACCCGAGCAACTTGAGGTAAAGATCGTAATTGAGAAATGATTTTTTCATCTACTTCACCATCAACTTCAACTAGTGCAATAGCCTCTCCACCTACATTTCTTCGTCCTAAGTGAAAAGATGCTATATTGATATTTCTTTTTCCTAAGGTATTGCCTAAGTCACCAATAAAACCTGGCTTGTCATAATTTCTTAAATAAAGGGCATTTTTAGGAAAATCTGACTCAATTGCAATCCCTTGAATATTTATAATCCTTGGTTTATTACCTGCAATTAAAGTTCCTGAAATTGTTCTTTCACCCTTATCATGTTTGATAGTGATCCTGAGTAATGTTTCATAATCACAACGCCTTTCATGCTTAATTGTTGTTAAATCAATTCCTCTACTTGAAGCTATAGAGGATGAGTTTATATTATTTACAGCGGCTGATGTTGGTTCAAACAGACCAACAAGATTACTTGCCATTAGGGGGATACCTTGGATAGATGAAGCTTTTCCTTCTAATTCTAATTTTACACTCAATATACCTTCTTGTGTAACCTGACCTAAAAAAGATCCCATCAAGTAAGCAAGCTTTACATATGGTTTCAATATAGGTGCTTCCTCTGAAGACACATTTGGGTAGTTGAGTGCATTTACAACTGCTCCAGTATTTAGATAATCGGACATTTGTTGCGCTATTTGTAGTGCAACATTTTCTTGAGCTTCTAAAGTAGCCGCACCTAAGTGAGGTGTAGCTATAAAGTTAGGAGCATCAAATAAAATATTTTCCCTAGCTGGTTCTTCAACAAAAACATCAAAAGCTGCACCAGCTAAATGCTTGTTCTCTAAAGCAGCCCTACAAGCAACTTCATCAACTAACCCTCCCCTAGCACAATTAATAATTCTTGAGCCCTTTTTCATCATACTAATAGCTTCAGATGAAATAATATTCTTAGTATCTTCTGTAAGTGGTGTATGTAGAGATATTATATCAGAGTTTTTTAACAAGTACTCTAAATTAACCTTTTCAACACCTAATTCATATGCTTTTTCTTGAGTTAGAAATGGGTCAAATGCAAAAACTTTCATTTTCAGACCTAAGGCTCTACTAGCTACAATAGATCCTATATTACCACAACCTATAAGACCTAAATATTTACCACTAATCTCGGTACCATTAAATTTTGATTTTTCCCATTTTCCTTGTCTAGTAGATCTATCAGCTTGGGGTATCATTCTAACTAAAGACATAA
>QBZS01000005.1:0-37523 GCA_003279355.1 SAR116 cluster bacterium AG-335-N04 | reverse complement strand
ATGCATAATCACAGACTAAGCTTGAGTTTTTGTGCTAAAAATGAAAAAGAAGCTCAAGAGAAAGCAAGGCAACTAGATGATAAAGTTGATTTTGATTATTCATATCTTCAACCTGTTGCATTAGAGGATTGATTTAATTTCATTATGTCGATCGTATCACCCTTATAGAGTGTATCAAAAAAAACTATTTCTGTTATAATTTTTCCTACTTCACTTGGCTTTTGAAGTTTTTTTGTATTTTCCCCAGGCATTGCTTGATTTCTCATTTTTGTATTAGTTTTACCCGGATTAATTATGAATATAGACAAATGATTATGTTTATTTTCAGACGACCATATTTTGATCATATGTTCTAGAGAAGCTTTAGACACTGCATATGCTCCCCAAAATGGTCTAGGTTCAATAGCAACAGTTGAAGTTAAAAAACAAGCCTTGGGTTTTTGACTTTTTTTTAACAAGGCTTCACAAGAACGGATTAGTCTATGATTGCTTATTGTATTCACCATCATTACTTCTATAAATTCATCACTACTTTGATGGTGTATAGGCCCCAAAGTACCAAGCACGCCAGCATTGGCAATCAAAATATCTAATCTCCCCCAACGTTTAAATATCTCTATTCCTAGGTTATCTAAACCGTTTAAATCTTTCATATCTAATTCAACTAAAGTACAAGTGCCTCCATTATCAATAATAGACTTTTCAGTTTTTATTAATCTTGATGCAGATCTGGCGGTTATTATAGTATGAACATTTTTCTTTGCCAGCTGTTTTGCAATCTCAGCACCAATACCACTACTGGCACCAGTTATTAAGGCAATTTGTTTATTTTTAATCATTGATTTTTTTTATTTATTTCTAGAATTTCAGATACATCTATTGGATACTCTCCTGTAAAACAATGATCGGTAAATTGAGGTGTTTTAGGGTTTCTTTTATCACATCCCATTGCTTTATAAGTTCCAGCTAAAGATAAAAAAAACAAAGACTTTGCTCCAACAAGTTTAGTCATTTCATTTAAATCAGATTGAGATGCAATTAATTCATCATAGTTTGGTGTATCAATTCCATAGAAATCTGGATGCATAATAGGGGGGCATGAAATGCCTAAATGAACTTCTTTCGCTCCAGCTTCATAGACCATTTTAACAATTTTGCTGGCAGTAGTCCCTCTAACTATTGAATCATCAATTAGAATAACTTTTTTATTTTCTATGCAAGATTGATTAACACTATGTTTAAGCTTTACACCAAATTGTCTTATTGTTTGGGATGGCTCTATAAATGTTCGCCCTACATAATGACTTCTTATAATGCCCAGTTCAAATGGTATAGAAGATTTTTGTGAAAAACCTATTGCAGCAGAAACACCTGAGTCAGGGATAGGTACTACTACATCTGCTGTTACACTATTTTCATTTGCTAATTGCTCTCCAAGAGATTTTCTGTAAGTATATACTGTCTTTTTCCCGACTATACTATCTGGACTTGCAAAATAAATTCTTTCAAAAATGCAAGGCCTTTCAGGAACTTTTTTAAAAGGTTTGATTGATTCTGTATTATTTTCTGTAATTATAATAATCTCACCATTTTCTACATCTCTTGTGTATTTAGCACCTATCATATCAAGAGCACAAGTTTCAGAGGCCAAAACAGGAGAACCATCTTTTTCACCTAAAACTAAAGGTCTTATTCCAAATGGATCTCTTACTCCAATCAGCTTTTTGTTAGTAAGTATTATAAGAGAATAAGCACCTTTAATTTGTTTGAGAGCATCTATTAATTTATCAACAAGTTTTTTTTTCTTGGATCTCGCAACTAATTGTAAAATAATTTCTGTATCAGATGATGTTTGAAAAATAGACCCACTTTCAACTAATTTCCTTTTAATCGAATATGTATTTGTTAAATTTCCATTATGCGCACATGCAAAACCACCAATTGCTAAATTTGCAAATAATGGTTGCAAATTTTCTGGCTTAGACTCACCAGTCGTAGAATATCTAACATGACCAATTGCTGTTTTTCCTGGGAGTTGAGATAATATATTGGTATTATTGAAGTTGTCTCCAACCAATCCTTGCTTGCGTACTGAGTGAAAGTTATTACCGTCAAAACTAACTATACCAGCACCCTCTTGACCTCTATGTTGAAGAGAATGTAGTCCTAAAGTTGTTAATACAGAAGCTTCCTCGGTTCCAAATATACCAAATACGCCACATTCATCCATATATCGGTCGGTATTTTTACAATACATTAAAAATCCTTAAATTTATCTTTTTGTAAATTTTGTTTTTTATTCTGATTGTCCCCTGGCTCAAGTTCAACAAAATAATCACTTAAAGCATCAGTAGTATTCTTTAAATATTGATAAGTATAAGCTTCTAAAATTAAATCTGGTAATTCTTTTTCTTTGCCTATTAAGTAGAGAAATCCAAGATAAAATAAAACAACTATTAATGTACCTCTTAAAGCACCAAATAGAAATCCAAAAACTTTATCTAAAAATAACGTCTCAGAAAAGTTGAACTTTGGTGACAACCATTTTGAAATCAGGTGTGAAATAAATAAGGTTGCTAAAAAAGGAAAACTAAATGCAACGACGTCAACTACAATCTTTTGAGATATATATTCTACTAACTCTAATTTAAATTTTTCAAATAAATTATATGCTACAAATAAAGAAAAGATCCAAGAAATTATACTAAAAGTTTCTTTTATAAAACCTCTAAATGTAGCCACTATACAAGAAGTCAGAATAATTATTAAAATAAATATATCAACTATATTAAAGTAGATGTTATGCATAAATTCCATTAGTTCAAATCATTCATAGTGTCTTTATAAACTAAATTTACCAAATCACTTAATAGACTAATAGAGTTATATTTCATATTTTTTTCTATTATGACTTTTTGTTTATTAGGTAAGTATATTTGATTAAACCCTAGTTTTAATGCTTCTTTAATTCTCACTTCTGGCTGATTAACTTTTCTAATTTCACCCGAAAGACCAACTTCTCCAAAAAAAATACCAGAAAAAGATAAAGGAACATTTTTTACGGATGAAATAATTGCTGCTGCGACAGCTAAATCAGCTGCTGGTTCAAATATTCTAATACCACCAGCAATATTTAGAAAAATATCCATGTTTGATAAGTGAACTTTGCATCGTGCTTCGAGAACAGCACATAACATTGATAGCCTAGATATATCCCATCCTACAATAGTTCTTCTTGGAGAGGCAAGCGTTGATGGAGTTACTAACGCTTGAACTTCTACCAGAAGAGGTCTGGTTCCCTCCAAACCAGCAAAAATTGCAGTCCCAGAAATATTTTTTTGTCTATCTGATAAAAATAAAGCCGAAGGGTTTTTGATTTCTTTAAGACCATCTCTTAACATTTCAAAAACACCTATTTCGTTTGTTGGACCAAATCTATTTTTAATACTTCTTAAAATTCTATACTGAAAATTATTATCTCCATCAAAATATAAAACTGTATCAACCATATGTTCTAAAACACGAGGTCCAGCAATTGAACCATCCTTAGTTACATGTCCAATTAAAATTAGAATAGAGTTTGACTTTTTTGCGGCAATAATTAATTCATGCGTACTTGCTCTTACCTGTGACACAGTCCCTGGGGAGCTATCTAATTGCGGTAAATACATAGTTTGAATAGAATCTATTACTAATATATGTCTTTTCCCAACAGAACTTATTGTTGCAGCAATATCAGAGGCATTTGTTACAGAAGCAAACCTAATTTCATTGTTTTTTATAGCTAGCCTATCTGCTCGCATTTTTATTTGAGATAAACTCTCTTCACCAGAAATGTATATACATTCCTGTTTAAGCTTTGATAAATTACCAACAAGTTGTAACAATAATGTTGATTTTCCAATACCAGGGTCGCCTCCAATTAGTGTTATTGATCCAGGTACAAATCCTCCTCCAATAACTCGATCTACCTCACTTAAATTTGATGTAATTCTTGAATGGTCATATGTTTCATTTTTTAAATATTCAAAACTAATAGTTTGTCCATATGATTTAGATAAAATACCAGATGGTTTTCGGTTTTTTTCTTCTAATAAAGTATTCCATTCATTACATTGCTCACACTTACCAATCCATTTAGAATAAACTGAACCACATGATTGACATATATATTGTTTGCTTGATCTTGCCATTAAATAAATAGCTTAGGATTTGTTGATTTAATAAAGTCTTTTATTTGTGCATTGTCAGACTTTAACATTTCCTTAGGTGTTCCTGACCATGAAATTGTTTGCTTATCAATTAAAATCACTTTATCAGCTACTTTACACACTGATGCCATATCGTGAGTGATTGTAATTGCACTTCCACCAACTGTTTTAACAGCAGATTTAATTAATTTGTCGATTAAACTACCTGTTAAAGGATCTAAGCCAGATGTAGGTTCATCAAATAATAGTACTTTAGGGTTTCCACATATAGCTCTAGCTATTGCAACTCTTTTCTGCATTCCTCCTGAAATTTCTGAGGGATAAAGGTCTAAAATTTCAGATTTTAAGCCTAAACGTTTTATTATTGATAATGCTAACCCTTTAGCATCTTTATCAGTAAGCTTTTCTTTGTTTTTAACTTTGAAAACAATATTTTCCCAATTTTGTAGAGAATCAAATAACGCACCGTGTTGAAATGTTATCCCCAAATCCAGTAAAATTTTTTCTTTTTCAGATCTCTTTAAACCTACCATTTCTACATTATTTATTTTAATAGAACCTTTGTCTGGAGACAATAAACCAATAATATTTTTCAGAAGCACCGACTTACCAGATCCTGAGGCGCCTATTACAGCCAGAGATTCACCTTCAAATAGTTTAAAATTAATATCATTCAAAACTATAGTTTCATTAAAACTTTTAGTAAGGTTTTTAACTTCAATTATTATCTTATTGTTTGATTTATTTTCCATTCTTAACCAAAAAACAAAGCTGTTATAATATAAGTGCTTGTTAAAATCATCACTGATGAAATTACTACAGATGCTGTTGTAGCGTACCCAACTCCCTCAGCTCCTTTGGTCGCATTAAAACCAAAATAACAACTTACCATTGATATTATTAATCCAAAAATTGCTGCTTTGACTGTACCTTGAATAATATCTATCCATTGTAAATATTCTACAGTAGCATATAGATAGATGCTTGGATTAAATTCTAATTTAAAAATTGCAATTATATATCCTCCTAAAATACCAATCGTATTACCTAGAAGTACTAAAACTGGAATACAAATTAATGAGGCAATAATTTTTGGTGCAATTAAATATTGCATGGGTCTCGTGCCAAGAGTGCCCAATGCGTCTATTTGTTCAGTGACCCTCATTGTAGCTATTTCCGCAGCCATTTTAGCTCCAATTCGTCCTGCGACCATCAGACCAGTTAAAACGGGTCCTAATTCTCTTGTAATTGAAGTTAATACAACTCTCGCTACTGTTGTTTCATTATTTAGTTCACTAAAACCATTATAAGTTTGAAGAGCTAAAACCATACCAGAGAAAAATGTGGTGAGACCAACTACAGGTAAAGAAAAATAACCAATGTCTATAATTTGATAAAATATTTTCTTAAAATACCATGGTGGTTTAAATATCCAAAAAATGGCAGTTATAAAAAAAATAAAGAAATGACCAATATTAGATAAAAATCTTAAAAACTTTTGACCTATAGCGCCACAAATTTTTAATATCGAACTAATCAATTTCACTAATTTACCTTTGTTAAATTATTAACTAATTATATTTTCTTAACAAGCGGTTGCCCATAAGTGTTAACTTCGTCTAATTGTGCTACAAAACCCAGTATATTATTTAGATCATTAGTAAGATTTTGTTTACTAACTTCTGGAATATTTAAACGAGATAATCTAGCTATTTTGTTTACAGTAGGAATATCAACAATTAATTCTTTATTAGACATTTTTGATCCTTCATTTCACTGATAATTTTTAATTAATAAGGAAATCTGTTAGCATCAATTATGCCTATCTTCAAGCTTGATGAATTTTTGTTAAATATTTTGCCAGAAAAAAGACTTATAGGCATTGATCCAGGAACAAAAACACTTGGAATTGCAGTGAGTAACACTGATCTAACTGTTGCTTCACCAATTAAAACAATTAAACGAAAAAAACTTGCATCTGACATAAATGAACTATTATCAATATTTAATTATTACGATATTGCAGGTTTAATTATGGGTTGGCCATTAAATATGGATGGAAGTCTGGGGCCAAGATGTGATTATGTTCGTGATTTCACGAAAAGTATTTTGAGAGTTAAAGATTTACCAATTTTTTTTCAAGACGAAAGAATGTCTACTATGGCAATTGAAAGACCAATGATCATGGAAGATATGACTAGGAAGAAAAGAAGGGTTAGAAAAGATCAACTTGCTGCATGTTGGATATTACAAACTGCACTAGACGGATTACAAAAAAAGATGTAGTAAAATATTTTTAATGAATGAATTAAAAAAAAATAAGAACAAAAGCTTCTTTTCTTCTCCTGTAAAATTATCATCAAATCATTTACTAGCTATTGAAGGAATGGAAAAGTCTGAAATTCAGAAATTGATTGAAAGAGCTGATTATTTTGCAAATTTAAATAGACATACTAATACAAAAGTACTTCAAGGTTACGTGGTACTTAATGTATTTTTTGAGAACTCAACTCGTACAAGAGTCTCATTTGAACTTGCTGCAAGAAGACTTGGTGCAGAAGTTATTAATATATCACTTATAAATTCATCTATTAAAAAGGGAGAAAGTTTGCTGGATACTGCAAGCACATTAAATGCTATGAGGCCAGATTTATTAATAGTCAGACATCCTCATAGTGGTGCCCCACTATTATTTGCAGATTACTTGAGTTGTAGCATTATAAATGCTGGTGATGGTAGACACGAACATCCTACACAAGCTCTGTTAGACGCTCTAACCATAAAAAGAAGAGTAGGTTATCTAGAGGGATTAAAAATTAGTATATGCGGAGATATAGCTAATAGTAGAGTGGCAAGATCAAATATACATTTATTGACAACAATGGGAGCAGAGGTACGATGTGTTGCTCCTTCCACATTAATGCCTTCAAATTTAAAAAATTTAGGTGTGAAGTGCTTTAGTAACATGAAAATGGGTATCAGAGATGCTGATGTTGTCATGCTTTTACGCTTACAAAATGAAAGAATGACAGGAACTGAAAATCCCTCTGAGAGAGAATATTTTAAGTTTTTTGGCCTTGATGAAGCAAAGCTTGCTCTAGCCAACCCGAATGCTGTTATTATGCACCCAGGTCCTATGAACCGAGGAGTAGAAATTGCATCTGCACTTGCTGATGATACAAATAGAAGTTTAATCAAAACTCAAGTTGAAATGGGCGTTGCAGTAAGAATGTCTATAATTGAAGCCTTAAATCATACAAAAAATAAAATGATGAAAAATTAAAAATGACCTTTACAGTTTTAAAATCAATCAAAGTTTTAAATCCTAAGACATGTTTCCATGATATCTCAGATGTTATCATTCGTAATGATAAAATTTTTTCAATTTGTAAGGATTTTAAAACTGAAGTTTCACAAGAAGATAAACAAATTAATATCTATGATTGTAATGGTTTAACTATATCGCCTGGACTAATAGACATGCGAGTTAATATTGGAAAAACCGAAAATTTGACGGCTGTTCAAAAAATTGCCGCAGAAAATGGTATTACTTCGATGGTAATCCTTCCAAATCAAACCCCTAAATTAAATAACCCGTCAATAATAGACCATATCAAAAGACAGTCTGAAAACCCTTATCTTACTAAAGTAAATATCTATGGTGCTGCCACTAAAGACAATCACGGTTTAGAAATGAGTGAAATAGGTCTTATGTCCGAAATGGGGGCCATTGGTTTTACAAATGGAAATAAAAGTATAAAAAATAGTTTAGTTATGAGACGTTTAATGAGTTATGCAGCGATGATTAATCGTCCAATTATTCAGCATGCAGAAGATGAAGATTTATCTGGCTTAAACAAAGCATCAACTACACTAATTAAAGGTGAAATGAATGAAGGCGAAATTTCAACTCGTCTTGGGTTAATTGGTATACCTTCATGTGCAGAAGTTATTATAGTTGAGAGAGATATAAGATTAGCTAAATTAACAGGGGCTAGTTATCATGTTGCTCATATATCAACACGCGATTCAATCAATGTAATCAGAGAAGCGAAGAAAACAGGTCTTAAAGTTACTTGTGACACTGCCCCACCTTATTTTGCTTTAAATGAAACTTCTTTATTAAGTTATAACACAGCGTTTAAATTGTCACCTCCATTAAGAAATGAAGATGACAGATTAGCAGTAATTGAAGGCATTCAAGATGGAACAATTGATGCCATTGCTTCTGATCATAGAGCTCGATCAAACGACACAAAAGCACAACCTTTTTCAGCTGCGTCCGTTGGAGCATCTGGAATAGAAACTTTATTTTTGATGACGCTAGAGTTAGTACATAAAAAAATTATAGACTTAAATAAAGCAATTTCATTATTAACTATTAATCCAGCAAATGTACTCAAGATGAAAAAACCAAGTTTAGAAAAGGACAGACTTGCTGATTTTATAATTTTTGATGAGAATTGTCCTGATGTTATAAATCAAAATAATTTAAAAACTAGTCCAACACCCTTTGATCGTAGAAAAATAAAAGGGAAAATTTTGGGCACATTTATAAATGGTCAGGTAGCATTTATAAATCAAATACTTAAAGATAAAATTATAAAATGATTTTTGATCATAGTCATTTACTTTTTTTAAGTATTTTCCTTTTTGGATATTTTATGGGGTCAATACCATTTGGTTTATTAATTTCTAAACTATCTGGTTTGGGTGATATAAGAAAAATTGGAAGTGGAAATATTGGTGCCACAAATGTATTAAGAACTGGAAATAAAAAAATAGCACTCTTGACTCTAATCCTAGACGGTACTAAAGGTGCGCTTGCTATCTATGTTGTAAGTATTTCTCCAAGTTTTATAGAATTTCATTTGACTAAGAATATTGATCTTTTTCAATCTTTAGTTGCTGTATCTGCTGTAATTGGACATTGTTTCCCGATATGGTTAAATTTTAAAGGGGGTAAAGGTGTTGCAACTGGCTTCGGCACTATAATTTTTCTTAATATGTATGTTGGAGTAATAGCACTTTTGATATGGGTATCAATCGCAAAATTATTTAGAATAAGCTCTTTGTCGGCATTGATTTCATATTTATTTATTCCAATTTCAATGTTTTTCTTCACTGCTGAAAAATCATTTTTTATAGCTTCTCTTTTGATTTCATTAATTTGTTACTTACAACATAGAGAAAATATAAAGAGATTACTAAGTGGATCAGAAGCTAAGATATAAAAAACATAATTATTGTTATTTTGTAAAAGTAGTGTTATCTGCACTTAATTAATATAATTTAGAATTTTAATATATTTAAGGCTAAAAACAAATGAAGTTAGTAATAGTTGAATCACCAGCAAAAGCTCAAACTATTAATAAATATCTTGGAAATGACTATAAGGTAATTGCATCCGTTGGCCACATAAGAGATTTACCATCTAAGGATGGAGCAGTTCTTCCTGACGATAATTTTAAAATGTCGTGGGAAATGCATAAAGATAAAGAAAAAGTTGTTAAAGAAATTATTGGGGAGTTAAAATCTGCTGATAGATTGATTTTAGCTACAGATCCTGACAGAGAGGGAGAAGCTATTAGTTGGCATTTAAAAGAAATTTTAGATTCAAAAAAAACTATTTTGGGTAAACCAGTTGAGAGAGTTGTTTTTAATGAAATAACGAAAAATGCTGTTTTAGACGCAATGAAAAAACCAAGAAAAATTAATTCAGAGTTGGTTGAAGCATACTTAGCAAGGAGAGCTTTAGATCATTTGATTGGCTTTTCAATTTCTCCAATATTATGGAGAAAGCTTCCAGGCTCAAAATCTGCAGGCCGAGTACAATCCGTTGCATTGAAACTTATCTGTGAAAGAGAAATTGAGATTGAAAAGTTTAATATTGAAGAATATTGGTCAATATCTTCGATTTTTTTAAACAATAATAATGAAAATTTCCGAGCAAGGTTGTTTATACTTGATAGTAAAAAACTAGCTAAATTGGATATTAAAAATGAAGACGAAGCTAATAAAGCTTTGGATAAAATTAGGAAATCTTCATTTAATATAACTAAAATTGTTAGTAAGCGAGTTAAACGGAATCCTTTAGCACCTTTCACTACTTCGACACTTCAGCAAGAAGCTTCAAACAAATTAGGTTTTGGTGCGTCAAGAACAATGAGAATAGCACAAAAATTATATGAAGGTGTGAATATTGGGAGTGAAACGACTGGTTTAATAACTTATATGAGAACAGATGGTGTCCAATTAAGTACTCAGGCTATTGAGGAGTTACGAGAAGAAATAATAAACCGTCATGGTAAAGATTATATTCCTCAAATACCAAGAGTATATAAATCTAAAGCGGCTAATGCCCAAGAAGCTCATGAAGCAATTAGGCCAACATCAATTTCACGTGATCCAAAAGATATTTTGCAATACTTAGATACAGAACAACTAAAACTTTATGAATTGATTTGGAAAAGAACTATTTCAAGTCAAATGCAATCAGCTGAGCTAGATGAAACTTCAGCTGATATTTCAAATAAAGATATGAGTATTGTTTTCCGAGCAAATGGATCACAAGTATCTTTCCCAGGTTTTTTTATTTATAGGGATAGAGAAGATGATAAAATATTACCAAAATTAGTAGAAAATGATAAAGCTGATCTACAAAAGGCTGATAAAGAACAACATTTCACACAACCTCCTCCTAGATATACAGATGCAAGCCTTATAAAAAAAATGGAAGAGTTAGGTATTGGAAGACCTTCTACATACGCATCTATCCTACAAGTTCTTATAAATAGAAGTTATGTTGAAAAAGAAAAAGGTAAACATTTACCTCAAGAACGAGGAAGAATTCTCACTGCCTTTTTAAATAATTTCTTTGGACAATATATAGAATATGATTTTACCGCTGATTTAGAAAAAAAGTTAGATAAAGTGTCAGATGGAAAATTAAATTACAAAAAATTGTTAGAAGAGTTTTGGGATGGTTTTAAGCCACATTTAAATAAAATGTCGGACTTAGAGAGAGACAAAATTCTTGAGGCTCTTGAAAACGAACTATCAGATTTATTTTTTCCTAACGAAGATTTAAATAATGATGGCCAACCAAACAAAAAATGTCCTACCTGCTCTAATGGAAAATTAGGTTTAGAGCTTGGAAAATATGGTGCTTTTATTGGATGTTCAAATTATCCTGAATGTAAATTCACTAAACAGATTGCAAATAATCAAAGCAAAGAGGAGAATGATGCTAACAATACGTTTATGCCAGAAAATGAAGGTGTATTAGGTGTTGACCCTGAAAGTGGTCTTAACGCCATAATCAAAAAAGGTCCCTATGGTATTTATCTTCAATTAGGTGAAGAGAAAAAACCCAAAAGAACTAGTATTCCTAAATTGGTAGAGGCCCAGGGAATTGATCTTCAAAAAGCTCTTGCATTCCTTTCTTTACCAAGACTAATAGGTAAACATCCAGAAACAGGTAAAGATATTTCTGCAGGAATTGGGAGATATGGCCCCTATTTAAAATACGATATAAATTTTATAAGTATACCAGCTGATGAAACTGTAATAAATATTGGTTTAAATCATGCTGTGGTTTTGATAGGTGAAAATAGTGACAAACTAGGCAAAGTTTTAGGTGACCATCCTGACGGTAATGGTAAAGTAATAGCAAAATCAGGACGATTTGGACCATATGTTGAATATAATAAAATTAGGGCTACTCTCCCAAAATCTGTGTCTCTCGAAGAGATTAAACTTGAACAAGCAATAGAATTAATAATTGCAAAAGCAGCAAAACCTCCTAGGCCAAAAAAGAAGCTCACTAAGAAAAAATAATGTTAAATTTTGGTAATTTTTTTAATAATTATAATAAAGATATATTAATAGCTTGGAATTAACTAACAAAGAAATTTTATCTTTAAAAGTAATAACATTGGATGGTGATGGCTATGCAGTTGGCAAAATTTCTGAAAGTAATCATCCATTAAAAAAAATACAGATACCTTTCAATAAAAACAGCATAAGTTTTAACGTTAACGATCATCTATTAGTAGAATTAGAGTCAAAAAATAAAAAATATAAATTAATTAAAATAATAAAAAAAATTGAAATTGATAGGAAATATTTTTTTGCAAAAGTGAAATTGAGTTCAAAAAACAAGTTTATTCTTCAAGTTTTAGAAAGAGGAGCTCAAAGTAAAGAAGTTATTGAACCAATAATACCTAAAGACCTTTTAATTAAAAAAGGTGATGTAGTTAAAGCTCAGATTGCTTCAGGACAAGCTTTAAAAAAATTAAAAATAAAAAAAATTGAAACCAACAAAAGGCTTAAATTTAAAACTAGAGTTCAAAAAACTTATGCTGAAATTTTAGAAGTCATTGGGTCATCTTTAGATCCTAGAGTTTTTTCATATCTTGCTATAAAAGAACATGACTTAAGAAACAATTTTGATATTAATATAAAACGTGAAGTTAAAAAACTAGATATCATTGATACAAATTCACGAATGGACTTAAGAGAAATGTCCTTTATTACAATAGACGGAGAAGATGCAAAAGATTTTGATGATTCTGTTTATGCGGAACAATTAATTCAAAAAGAAGGATGGCGTATTCTAGTATCTATTGCTGACGTGTCACATTTTGTTAAAGAAAACTCTTATATTGACAAAGAAGCAAGACTTAGAGGAAATTCTGTCTACCTCCCCAACTATGTAATTCCAATGCTCCCTGAAGAGTTGTCAAACAACCTATGCTCTCTAAAACCCAATCTTGATCGAGCATGCTTAACAGTTGAAATTATTATTGATAAAAATGGATTAAAAAAGTCTCATTCTTTTTACAGATCTTTAATTAACTCAAAAAAACGCCTGACATATAATGAAGTTGAAAACACTATCAACAATAAATTTATAAATCAAAATATTGAACCGAATATTTTAAAAGTAATTAAGTCTCTTCACGATGTTTATAAAATTTTGGAAAATATTAGAGAAAAAAGGGGTGCTTTAAATCTAGAATTACCTGAAAAGAAAATTTTATTTGATGAGGATGGTTGGCCTCAAGATATCAAAAGTGTTTATGGAGTAACAAGTAATAAAATTATTGAAGAATTAATGATTTTGGCAAACGTAGCAGCTGCTGAAGAAATAAATAAGGCAAGAAATCAATCAATTTACCGATCTCATGAACCTCCAAGCCCAGAGAAATATAAATCATTGATAGATTTGGTTGGAAAACCTTTATCAAATATCTTAATTGGTAAAGTTCCTCATCCTTCATTGATGAATAAAATTTTAGATGAAAGTAGAGGTTCTCCTCAATATGAGTCTGTTAATCAATCAATCTTACGAAGTCAATCTCAAGCAAAATACGAGAATAAAAACAAATCACATTTCGGTTTAGCCCTAAAAAACTATGTTCATTTCACCTCACCTATAAGAAGATATGCTGATTTATTAGTTCATAGACAAATTATTGCAATAATTGATAATACGTTAATCCAAAAAGATGAAAATAATGACCTTAAATCAATATGTGATCATATTTCAAATACTGAAAGGAAATCAATAATTGCCGAAAGAAAAACTGTTGATAGATATATCTCATTATTATACGAAAAAAAGATAAATGAAATTGTCGATTGCTCAATAATGTCAATACATAAATTTGGTGTTTTTGTGTCTATAGAAAGTGGTTTTGCTGACGCATTACTTCCTATAAGAGAGCTTCCCAATGACTGGTATGATTTTGACCAAATAAAACAAACATTAATTGGGGAACGTAGTGGTAATAAATTTAATGTCGGAATGCATTTAAAAGTAAAGATTGTAGAAGTTGTTCCTTTAACAGGAAGCATTACTGTTAAGTGGATAGGTAATAAGATGTAAAAACAAAAGACCGAAAAGAGATCAAATTAAAAATAAAATTCCGTACCTTGACTTTATCTATAAAAAAGCTAAGTTGTGTTTACAGATAGGAGTTAATAATGGCTAAACCAGCAACTTTACAAATAAAATTATTAAGTTCTGCAAATACAGGTTTTTTTTATGTTACCAAAAAAAATCCTAGAACTAAGCCAGAAAAATTAGAACTTATGAAATATGATCCTAGAGTACGCAAACATGTATTGTTTAAAGAAGCTAAAATTAAGTAATGACATCTTAATTACAACTCCTCTTTTCCATAACATTAAAATCTTTTAAAACTGCCCTAATTTTAAAATTTCCATAATCTACATTATAAGAATGAACAACACCAAATTCATCTAACTCTAAGCTAATTTCATACTCTGGGTTTTCCGATTTAGAATTTTCCTTGTAAAAGGCAATTTTTATTGGCCAAACAATTTTATTTTTAAAATAGTCAAAATCTTTAAATTTAGAATTTCTTTTTGTACCTATAAATGCAGACACAATTTTTATGTATTCTTTGTCTTCATTCCCAAAAAAAACTTTTTGTGTGAATATTTTTTTTTCATTTTTTGCAGCTTCAATAAGTTTTTTTAGATGTTCTATAGGTAATAAAATATCTTTTTGGAACGATAATTGTTTGATGGAATTGTTAATTACTGAACCAGAAATATTAATATTATTTTTTTCAACAAAACCTTGATATGAATTATCTCCGTTAAATTCACTTTTTTCATTTAATTCAAAACTATGTTTTGTACCTGAAAAATTTTCAAATGTTGAATAGCTTGAATAACTGTTAGTCATTTTTTTATTTGGTAATTCATATACAAGAACATAATCTTCTTTGACATTCCAACCTTCACAGTTTTCTATGATTTCAAAATAAGTTTGTCCTTGCCCACCTTCAAGAAAACTATTTTCTTCTATATCCTCTACATTAAGTGTATAAGTAGCTTTATGAGATATAAGCTTTATACCAAAAGATGGGCTGGAAATAATTAAAAAAACAGACAAGAAATAAATATAATTTTTAAAAAACATATTACACCCCGTTACTAATATCATGTTATTAATATTTTCAAAAGAAATAAGCTAAATTGTTCAGTATGGTCAAAATAAATAAAATAATTATAAACAATGATACATTAAAAGAATTTATTAATAAATGTTTAAAACAAAGAGTATTAGCAATCGATACAGAATTTATTAGAGATAACACTTACTATCCTAAATTATGTTTGGTTCAAATTGCAGGTGAAGACTTTGCTGCTGCAATTGATCCGCTTTCTGGAATTGATATGAAACCAATATGGGATTTACTTTCAAATGAAAAAATTTTAAAAATTTTTCACTCTGGAAGGCAAGATATAGAAATTTTCTTGAATTTAACTGGTAAAATACCCAAGCCAATTTATGACACTCAAATAGCCGCAATGTTTTGTGGATTAGGTGATCAAGTTGGTTATGAGAAGTTAGTGAACAAGTTTTTAAACTTATCAATTAATAAAGAAAATCAATTTACAAATTGGTTACAAAGACCACTGACAAAAAGTCAATTAGATTATGCAATTTCAGATGTTACTCATTTAATAAAAATATTTACATCAGTTAATAAATTAATTCTTGACGCTGGCAGACAAGAATGGGTTAGTAAAGAGACTGAGCAACTTTACAAAAAAGATTTATACTATGTAAATCCAGAAGAAGCTTGGAAAAGAATTAAAATAAAATACTCTAAATCTGAAACATTAAATATACTTAAAATTTTAGCAAAGTGGCGAGAAAATAAATGTAAAGAAAGAAACATTCCTAGAAATAGATTAATTAGAGATGAAACTTTAGTAAATATATCTCTATTTAAACCTAATAAAATCGATTTGTTTAATAAAATTAGAGGTATGCCTAAAAACGTTTCTGTTAGTGATTTAAATGAAATAGTCAAAATAATTAAAGATGCAGAAAAAATCGATCCTAATACTTGGCCAAAAGTTACTAAATTTAATAAAAAATCTAACGTAAATAAATGTAGTTTAGGTTTTTTAAAACTTTTACTCGTATACTGCTCTGAAGAAAGCGGATTAGCCGAAAAGTTGATTGCTAACACAGATGATCTTAAATCTATCTTAGATGGTAAAAGAGATGGACTAAAGGTTTTTGAAGGATGGCGATATGATGTTTTTGGTAAAGTTGTTGATTTATTATTAGAAGGTAAATTAGGGTTTACCATTGAAAATTATAAAGTTAAGAAAATAAGTTTTTAGTTATAATTAAATTTCGCCTAATGTAGATTTTATGATTTTATAGCTAATTTTTTTTTTCGTTTCTAAAGAATGAGCATCAAGTTTATCAATTACTTTAATAACACTATCAAAATTTCTACTTATCCTTTCAAGTATGTATATAAGTTGTTTGTCATCTATAAATAATTTTTTATCGTTAGAATATTTAACCATAAAGGAATACAAGAGCACATCATCTGGTAACTTTATTTCACTACAAATTAAACTACGTATTCTTGAATTTAAATCATCAAGTTTCCAATCCATCTTTGAAGGTGATAAATTTGATAAAAATAAAACTGAACCGTCTTGATATGTGACTCTGTCTAAAAAATGCATAACTAATTTTGATGGATATTTTTCACCAGGAATAAAATCATCTATTATAAATTTTTTACCTTCTTCTATTTCATCTAAATTAAAACTAGATAAAGAAGATAAATATTCACACCGGTTACGTTCTTTAAATATATGGGACAAATGTGTTTTGCCTGAACCTTTTGGTCCAAAAATAATGGCTGCTGGGATGGAATTAATTTTTCTTTTATTTTGCCAAAAAGATGAATTTTCTATAAAACCTAAAGCCTCTTCATTACATTTTGATATAATGAAATTTTCTCTATTCTTTATTGTTTTAAAAGTTAATGGCAGTGCCATTTGTTTATTAAAAGTATATTTATTAATATTTCTGATTTTTGAAGTCATACAACTAATGTCATTAAGATAATTTTATAAAATAGTATCTAACTATAACACCTAAAACCGCTGCAACAGGCAGAGATATCAATACTCCAACAAAACCTGATAAAAAGGCCCCTGTTGACAAGGCAAATATAATCCAAATTGGACTTAACATTATTGCATCTCCGACTAATTTTGGTGTTAAGTAATAACTCTCAAGTAATTGTCCGAATACGAAAATTAATAATAAAATTGTTAGCTCAAAGGATAACCCAAATTGTGAAAAACCCAAAATTATAGTAAGTCCTCCACCTAAAAAAGCACCTATAAAAGGTACGAAAGATATAATCCCTGCAAAAATACCAAGTAAAATTCCAAATTTCATACCTACCAAAAATAATGCTATTCCATAAAAAATCGATAAAGTAAGACATACTAAACCTTGACCACGTATAAATTTTGATAAAACTTTATCTATCTCTTTTATTAAAATCGGGAAATCTTCAAAATGAGATTTATCTGCAAAATTATATAAAAAAAGTTTTATTTTATTAAACTGCAAACTCATATAAAAGGTTATGATAAATATTAAGACAATATTGAACACACCATTAAAAACTTCTATTCCATTAGTTATTAAATTATTACCAGAGTTAACAATATTACTAGATAATGGTTTAAAAACACTTACATAGTCTATATTTTTTATTTTTTCACTAAATAAATAT
Source organism: SAR116 cluster bacterium AG-335-N04 (assembly GCA_003279355.1). Classification (GTDB taxonomy): domain Bacteria; phylum Pseudomonadota; class Alphaproteobacteria; order Puniceispirillales; family Marisalimonadaceae; genus Marisalimonas. The sequence continues at coordinate 19,708 of QBZS01000005.1, read as the reverse complement.
TTATCATTAATTTCTATTATAAGATCTTTAGCATAACTAACGTATTCCGGTAAAACAGTAATAAAATTTTGTATTTGATGTAAAATAATTGGTAAAATTAAAATCAAAACAGAGAGAAAACCTAAAACAAAAATTATTACAGATAAAAAACTTGAAAATGTTTTATTCATGTACTTGTCAAATATTATTTTCAATGGATTTATTAAATAAGCAATTATAAAGGCTATTGCAAATGGAGTTAAAACCTCGAATAAGCATATCGTTATAAATAATAATAAGATTATAAATACATAAAGATAATTTTTTTTAAAAAAGTCGTACATCTTGGGAACCTTAGTCTTGCTTAATAAACAAGTGTATATTGTCTAGAATTTAAATTCTTGAATGTTAATTTTTTTTGATTAGCAGCCTGAAAAAATGTTTTTTTATTTCCCATGAATTTAACTATAATTCTTCCTCGTTTATCTGTGACAGATATTACCATAACATCAGTAACAAATGGTAAATTTTCTAATTTTTTTAGAACCATAGGCCAAATACTTATATCTTTCTGATTAACAGCAATATTCTTTTCATATTTCAATTGCTTTGAAGAGCCAAACATACTTCTTGTAATATTTTGAAAACTGTTAAATGTTTTATTTTTATAAAAAATAATTTCATTTTCTATTTCAAGTAATCCTGTATCAAGAAATCCTTTGGTTGATTTCACATATACTTTTTTATCATTAAATAATAATTCATTTTGAAGTTTAGAAGACAAAATAGAGGTAATAGGTATTATTAAATCTACTTCATTTAAAATGCTAGTATCAATTAAATTATTTTGTTTCCAGTTTTTTTCCATTGAGCTAATTATTTTTAATATCTCTTTTGTTATTAAAGTTGGATCAATATTATATATAGAAGAAGTTTTTTTAAGAGGTGTTTTATTTCGGTAAACTGTGTTAACTAATTTTCCATTAAGGTTATAATATTTGGCATAGGTATTTAAAAAAGTTTTTCCATTTGTTTGCAAAATAGGTTCAGCTATTACAAGTAATAAAGAATTAGTTTTTTCATTTTTAATCAATTTGTTAATAAGATTTTTGTTAGAATTTAATAGAAGATTAGCGCTTAAAATTCTATTTAACTGAAAATTTCCTTGGGCAAGTTTTAGTTTGACTAATCCGTCAACTAATTTTAAATATTTTTTCCACTTTTTATACCATTCATCTTTTTCGTCCCACATTACAAATCCTCTAGGCCCTTTAAATATTGGGAGAATAGAAATAGGTTCTCTGTAAGTTTCAGAATATTTTAGCTTATTTTTACGAAAAAAATTAATTACTGAGTTTCTATTAAAACAGATGTCAAAATTGGCTAAATATCTCTTATCACTATTAGCTTCATTATTAATTTTTAAATAATCGACTAAAGTAGAAATTTCATCTTTTTTAAATTTTACATTATTATTGTTTAAAATCAGTCTATTAATTAGCCTACCGATACCTAATAATTTTGCTTTATTTTCGGCTTGTAACCTAGCTTGATTAATTGATGCTTTTGTTAAATCAACGTTTATATTTTTTACATAAAACGATGAATTCTGACAATCTTCATTTGTTGAGGCAAAAGGTGTGGAAACAAAAAAAAATGATTTTAATATTAGAGTAAGAATTGTTTTTAAGTAAATAGGTGGCATTAAATAAGTACCTGACTTTTTTGATTGAAATGTAAGTATAACATCGATATATCAATATATAAATCTAAGAATAATTTTCATTAAGATTTAGTTGTAATGACTTCTTACATCAAAATAACATTAAAATGACAAAAAAACCAAATAACATAACCAACAAATCATTAACTTACTTGGACTCAGGTGTGAATATCGATGAGGGAAACAATCTTATTTCTGAAATTTCTCATATCACAAAAGATACTGCAGTAAACGGTGCTACAGGAAAATTAGGAGGATTTGGTGGATTATTCGATTTAAAAAAAACAGGATTTCAAGATCCCATTCTTGTTTCCAGTACAGATGGAGTTGGAACTAAATTACAATTAGCTATTAAGACTAAGTCATATTTTAATGTTGGGATTGATTTAGTGGCCATGTGTGCAAATGATGTGTTAGCACAAGGCGCCATACCACTTTTTTTCATGGATTACTATGCTACAGGTAAATTAGATAAAAATATAGCTATAGAAGTTATTAAGGGAATAGCAGAAGGCTGCAAGCAATCTAAATGCGCTCTTATTGGAGGTGAGACTGCTGAAATGCCTGGGCATTATGAAAATAACAATTTTGACTTAGCTGGCTTTTGTGTCGGTGCTGTAGAAAGAAATAACCTTTTTAAAAAAAGCTCAGTTGAGATTGGTGATTATGTTATTGGCTTGTCAAGTAGTGGGATACATTCTAATGGGTATTCACTAGTCAGAAAAATACTAGAAGATTATTCAATTAATATATTTCTAGAGGCTGAATTTGATAAAACAAAAATACTTGCTGATATATTAATGGAGCCTACAATGTTATATACTAAGGCTTTTTTAGCAGCAAATAAAAACCATGAGATAAAGTCTATAAGTCATATAACTGGTGGAGGCTTGATAGAAAACCCCCCAAGAGCATTTAACTCTAATCTATCTATAAAATTTGATATGAAGAATTATAAACTTCCACCGTTATTTAAATGGCTCCAAAGCAAAGCTAATATCTCGCTTTTTGAGTTAGCAAAAACTTTCAACTGCGGAATTGGACTTTTAATTTTTGTAAATAAAAAAGACAAAGGGACAGTAATGACGAACTTAAACGAGGCTGGTTATAATTCATTTATAATTGGTAGAATGATAGAAAACATATCGAATAGAAGTGTTTTATTTGATGGATGGGAACTTTGATTTTTGTTAAAATGCATCTAAATTATTAACATTTTTTGGCAATTTGATATTATATAAATTAGTCAGGTTGCTTTATGACTTATATTTATAGACTTAAGGAGTGAGTTATGGGTAATAAAATAGACAAAGAAACAGAAGAACATAAATTATTTTACGAAAATTTTTTAAAATATACTACTTATAGCACAGTAATTGTAATTGCGATTATTGCATTAATGGCAATATTTTTAGTTTAAAAATTAATAAATTAACTCAATCTCTGCAAAAAAAAATGATATTTCAGATTTTGCATTTTCAAGACTATCTGAGCCATGAACGGAATTTGCTTCTATGCTCTCTGCAAACTCTTTTCTGATTGTACCTTTTTCTGCGTCTTTTGGATTAGTTGCTCCCATAACTTCTCTATTCACCTTAACAGCGTTTTCACCCCTAAGTACCTGAGTGATAACAGGTCCGGAAATCATAAAATCTACTAAATCATTAAAAAATGGCCTATTTTTGTGAATTTCGTAAAATTTTTGAGCCATATCTTTTGTCAATTGTAATCGTTTTTGTGCAATTATATTTAGACCAGCTTGTTCAAATTTAGCATTTATAGAACCAGTTAGATTTCGTCTTGTAGCATCTGGTTTAATTATTGATAAGGTGTTCTCAATTGTCATATTATTCTCCAAAAAATGAATTTTTTATATGTATTGGAAATAAAAATCAATGTATTTTAAAAAATAATTTTAAAGTTCCACATCAAATATACTAATAAGTTTTGACTAGGTGGTATAACATTTTAACCCCCCATCCCACACCACCAGAGGGAACTGAAGGTGAAGATTTATTTTTCCATGTTACACCAGCAATATCTAAATGAGCCCATGGGGTTTTTTTCACATGTCTTTTTAAGAAACAAGCTGCCGTAATAGATCCTGCACCAGCACCTCCAATATTTTTCATATCTGCAATCTCCGTTTTTATTAACTCATCATAATCATCATCCATAGGCATTTCCCAAACTTTTTCTCCAGTGATCTCACCAGCATCAAAAACAGCTCTAGAAACATCTTTATTATTTGAAAACAATCCTGCCCTTGTATTACCTAAAGCAACTATCATAGCTCCAGTTAATGTAGCTAAATCTATCATAAACTTTGGTTTATATTTTTTTTCAGTCCAAGAAAGTATATCAGCTAATACTAGTCTTCCTTCTGCATCTGTGTTCAAAACTTCTATTGTTTGACCTGATAGTGACTTAACAACATCTCCAGGTCTTTGTGCATCACCATCAGGCATGTTTTCAACAAGTCCTATTACACCAATTAGATTTTGTTTGATTTTAGATAACGCAGCAGCTTCGATTAATCCTGTTACTGTTGCTGCTCCACCCATATCCCATTTCATATCCTCCATTGACTTTGATGGTTTTAAAGATAGTCCACCTGAGTCAAAACAAACACCTTTACCAACAAAAGCCATAGGAGAGGTTACTTTTTTTGCACCTGACCATTCCATAACAACAACTCTACTATCTTTTCTTGAGCCTCGCCCAACTGCTAATAAAGCTTCCATACCGATTTTTTCTAATTGTTTTTCATTATATATAGTAACTTTAACACCAATTTTTTTGAGTTTTTTACATTCATCAGCAAAGCTTGACGGGTAAAGTATGTTTGGTGGTTGCCAGACAAGATCTCTTGCGGTAAAAACGCCGATTGCAATATTTCTAATCTCTTGAATATTTTGAGAATGTTTTTTCGGTTCATCACAAATAAATGTAACATTTTTTATATTAATAATGTCTTTTGAAACGTTTTTTTTATAGTTAGCAAATTTGTATGAACCTAATAAAATGCCTAAGGCTATCTGTTTATTTATGTCAAGATTATTTTCAAATATTCTAATTTCATAACATCCTGTAGACTTAGTCTTATGAAAAATGCTTCCACCAAGGTCTTCTAAATATTTATGATTTAAGTCGGTACCATGATCTTCTCTCTTAATTAAAAGAAATATGCCCTTTTCAGACCTAACCAAAAAAATGTTAGCTGAATTATTTTCAATCATTTTTTTTAAAAAAGTAGCTAGACTTTTATCTTTAGAAAAGTCTTTAGATAATAGAAGATTAGTTTTTGAATAGAATAAAACATTTACTATATTATTGTCATTGAATTTCAAATTATCATTTTTATTTTCACATTTAAATTTCACAAACCTATTATTAACAGACATATTTTTTCCTTTAATCAAAACAGATCTTTTGTATTAACATAATTAAGATATATTAGTAAAAATATTTTAAAATAATTAATTATAACTTTCTGATAATATTTATTTATGATTTTAACAAGCTATATATTTAAACAAACGTCTAAAAGTACTTTTGTTTCAACATTTGTTCTTTTAGGAGTAATTTGGTTAAGTCAATCATTCAGAAGCATAAATTTAATAATTGAAAAGGGAGCTAATCTTTCAGATTTCTTCATTTTATCATTATATAGTATGCCCAGTTGGTTAATAATAGCTTTACCTTTTGGCACTTTCGTTGGTTGTATGATTTCTTATTTAAGACTGCAAAACGATAAAGAAATTATTGTGATGAAATCAGCCGGAATAAGTCCTTTCAATATATGTAAACCAGCACTTCTGGTAGCACTAGTTTCCTCTCTAATCTTATTCGTAATATCCCATTTTATTCTACCAAAAACCTATACAAACTTTAAGTTGTTACAGAATGAAATCAGAAATAGTAGTCAGGAAGTCATTTTTAAAGATAATGTTTTTATTAATCTTAATAAAAATCAAACAATATTTATAGGTAAAATTAGTAAAAGTAATCTATTAGAAGAAATATTTATCCAAGATAAAACTGATAGATCAAATATAGTTGAATATTTTTCGAAAAGTGGGAGTGTGTTTATTGACGATGGTATAAATTTAAAAATGATAAAGGGAACTAGAATTTCAACTGATAAAAAGGGTCGCTCAACAATTTTAAATTTTGACAATTATAATCTAACAGTGCCAGAAAATAAAAATAAATCGATAAGTAATAGAGTTATTGAGTATAATGAATTTAGTTTTTTCGAATTATTGAAAAAAGCAGAAAAAAAGCTTGCTAATCAAGGAAAGTTATTAGCAGAAGCTCATACAAGAAATACTATATTTTTTATGCCTATTATTTTTGCCTTAATTGTAATGTTAACAATAATTAATGATAATTATTCAAGATTGGTTAATACATATAAAAAGACTTTTGCGATTGGATTAGTTTTCATACTCCAAAGTTTGACTATTATTTTGAAAAATGCAGTTCACAATGATATATCACTATTACCATTAATGTATTTATTTCCAATTTCAGTTATATTTTTCTGCTTTATTTCATTGAACAAAAAAATAAATACTAATAAAAATCAATCTAATTAACTGGTTTATATTCAATGTTTATAACAAATAATCAACCTATAATTCTTTATAAATATTTAACTAAGGATATATTAAAATATTTTTTATTTGCTTTGTTTGCTCTTATAATATTAATCTTTTTTATTGATTTTATAGAATTATTTAGACGATCTTCAAACAAAGCAGCTGTGAGACATCTTCTTAAAGCTGAGGTCTTCGACATAATAAATATGGCTTTATTAAAAATAAGTGGAAATATTCAAAAAATCTTACCATTTGCTACTTTGATAGGATCAATAGCTTGTTTTAATCAATGGCGAAAAAAAAACTATTACATTGTTTGCAAAACGTCTGGGATTTCTCTTTGGAAAATACTTTCTCCAATATTAATCTCTTTTTTTTTAATAGGCCTAGCTTCTATTATAATATTAAATCCTTTTGCAACTCTTTTAAGTAAAAAATATGATAATTTACAAACTATTTTCTTTGGCACAAAAAATTTGAAATCATTATCTTTTGATACAAAAGGTTTCTGGATTAAACAAATTTCGAAGGATTCATACTTACTAATAAATGCAAGTAAAATAAACGAAAATTTAAACACTTTATTAGATGTAAATATATTTGTTTATGATCATAATAAAAATTTTGAAAAAAAAATCTATGCCAATAGAGCAGTATTTTCTGAACAAAAGCTAGATCTGTTTGAAGGTCGTTTGACAAATAATAGTTCAAAATTAGAAATTTTTAAAAGACTAACTTTTTATTTAAAATCGAATCCAGAAAATTTAAATGTTGCAACTATAGAACCTGAAAAAATATTTATATTAAATTTTCCAGGTTACCTAAAACAAATGAAACAATTTGGACTAAATACATCCCAGCATTTACTACACTTTTTTAGATTAATATGCCAGCCATTTTTGATTATATCAATGATTTTACTTTCAGCATCCTTAATGTTAAGGAGTAGTGAAAGAAAAATTGAAGTTGGTATTGTTTCACTTTCGCTAGTTGTTGGATTTAGTTTATATTTTATTGGAGATTTCATCTTTGCTTTAGGTTCCTCAGAAAAACTACCACCGTTACTTTCGGGATTTGGACCGACACTAATTGGTTTGTTCGCAGGTTGTTATTTAACCAGTGATATCGATGAATCCAAATTGAAAAATAGGTAAAAGGATTAAAATTGAACAAGATAATTAAACAATTTTTAAAATTGAAATTATTAATAATAATAAATATTATTTTTGGTAATATTTGCATTAACAATGCATTTGGTAGCGAAAATTTTGTAGTAACTACTGTTAATAAAATACCAATTACAAAAAATGACATTGTTAATCGTGCAAAAATAATTTCATTTTCAATTGAAAAAAATACTGATTTTAAAAAGTTACAAAACTATTATAATCAGGCATTGAATTCTCTAATTAACGAAAAAATTATTTTATCTGCTGGTCTTAAAATAAATAACAATATTATCAAAATTGTTGCCCCTAAAGCCAATCAAATACTTTTAAATGAATTTGACAATTCTAAAGATAAGTTAAACAAATTTATAAACTATTTATCTATCCCAAAAGCTAAATTATTAGAAAAATACGAATCTCAATTAGTTTGGGGTATTGTTCTAAAAAATAAATTTAAGGATCAATTATTGAAACTGGACAATATAGTTCAAAATGATATTGAAAATCGAAAAAATAGAAAAACTGAAGATCTCTATGATCTAGCAGAAATTGTAATAAGTAAAAATAATAATCAAAATTTATTAAATCAAATTAAATCTGCTTTGAAGAGTGGGGTTAATTTCTTAGATTTAGCAAAGCAAGTTTCTATCAGTAGCTCAGCAAAGTTTAAAGGAAAAGTTGGATGGAAAAATTATCAAAATTTACCAAGGTATATAAAATCAAAAAAAATTAATTTGAATGAAGGCGATATTATTAGTTTTCCAACGAAAGATAAAATTAAAATTATAAAGATACTTGCTAAAAGATTAAATGGAAAATTTAGTGAAAACGAAACAAGTGTAATACTAGCGCAAATAAAATTTCCTATAAACTTTCAAAAAAAAGATGTTGCTTATAAAAAAGTAAAATATGCGGTTAAAGATCTGTTAACAAATGACAAAAGCTGTAAAAATTTAAACATAATTAAAAACTTAAATACAAATTATAGTGTAAATATTATCAAATCTAGAATAGCTGACATAAGCACAAAGATACAAAATGTTATTAAAAATTTTGAATTATATAAAATATCACAACCAATATTTTTGGGTAATCATGGTTATACCTATATTATATGTAATGTTAAAAAGCCAAAGTCAGAAAAAAAGACAATTCTAGAGTTGAAAAATAAAATGATGCAAAAACATTATTTAATAATAAGTGAAAGATATTTAAAACGTCTACATAAGGAAGCAATAATATCCCACAAAAAAAAATTGAATAAATAAATAGTTTAAATTATCCATATGACAAAAGTAATCCTTATCTCCGCTGGTGATCCTAACAGTATTTCAACTGAAATTACTATTAAAGCAATTCAACACTCTAAAATGAATAAAAATGTAAAACCCGTTGTCGTAAGTAATTCAAAAATAATTGAGGATTGCAAAAAAAGTATTGGAAGTAAAATTCAATTAAATGAAATAAAAGATAAAGTTAATTTCTCTGACTTTAAGGAAAATTTTTTAAATATCCTTTCTATAAAATTACCAGATGATAATATATCCGAAAATCGAAATACTAAATATGCTTCTTTTATAAAAGATTCAATTATTACGTGTGTTAAAACTGAAATGAATAGTGTTGCTTCTGCTATTGTTACAAATCCTATAAGTAAAAATATGATGTACATGTCAGGATTTAAATTTCAAGGACATACAGATTTTCTCGCTTCACTATCAAAATACAAAAAAAATCCAGTTATGATGCTAGTCATAAAAGATCTAAAAACAATCCCATTAACAGTTCACGTTCCTCTGAAAAATGTTCCTAAGCTTATTTCAAAAAATCTTCTTAAGCTTACAATCAGCATTGCAAAAGAAAGCTTAGTTTCTCTATTTAATATATCTAAACCTAGAATAATTATTACGGGGTTAAATCCTCATGCGGGTGAAAATGGTGATATAGGTGATGAGGAGAAAAAAATCATTATTCCAGCAATTAATGAAGCCAAAAAAAAGCAAAATTGTTTTTTAGAAGGACCTGTTTCAGCAGATACTGCTTTCTCATCTGAAAAAAGAAAACTTTATGATGTTGCTATTTGTATGTACCATGATCAAGCTCTTATACCTATCAAAACATTAGATTTTTTTAATGGAGTAAATGTAACTCTAGGCTTAGATTTCATTCGAACCTCACCTGATCATGGTACTGGATTTGATATTGCAGGTAAGAATATTGCTAACCCTGATAGTTTAATAGCAGCAATAAACCTTGCTTATGAGATGAGTATAAATAAAAATAATGGATGATAATGATTTACAATTGCCTACCATAAAGGAGACTTTAAAAAAAAATAATGTAAAAATTAATAAATTTCTTGGCCAAAATTTCTTGTTTGATTTAAACCTTACTGACAAGATTGTGAAAAATTCTGAACCAATTTGCCCTACTGTGATTGAAATTGGCCCAGGTCCAGGAAGTTTAACCAGATCAATTTTAAAGAAAAAACCAAATGTTCTTTATACCATTGATAAAGATAAACAATCAGAAAAAATGTTAACAGACATAAAAAAAATATATAGAGATAACCTCATCATAATTACTGATGATGCTCTTCATTATCCTATATGGGAGTTAGGTGATCCACCAAGACAGGTCATAGCCAATCTACCTTACAATACTGGAACAAAAATGCTGACGTCATGGTTGAAACATATCCAACATTTTGATTTGCTTACTTTAATGTTTCAAAAAGAAGTTGCAGATAGAATAATAGCTAAACAAGGATCTAAAAATTATGGCAGACTATCAATTTTAACAAATTGGTTAACAAAAAGTAAAAAATTATTTGATATTCCAAGCGAGGCTTTTATACCTAGACCCAAAATTACATCAACTGTAATACAATTAAAACCATTACATAAACCCTTGTATAATGTATCTTTCGAATCTATTGAAAAAATTACACAAATGGCCTTTAGTCAACGGCGTAAAATGATTAAAACAAGTTTAAAGAAAGTCAATGGGCAAATAATTTTAAAGGAGCTAAATATTTCACCAAATCTGAGACCCGAAAACTTGTCTATTATAGATTTTTGTAAAATAGCTAAGAAATCATTTAAAGAATAATTAAAAAATTTATTTAAGATTATCAATGAATTTACTTAAATTTAATTGTCTATGTCTTCGTAATCTTTCAGAAAACAGAATTGATTTAATCTGACTAACGGCTTTTTCTATTTCATTATTTATGATTACAAAATCATATTCAATATAGTGACTAATTTCTTTTCTAGCCTCAGACATTCTTTTTAAAAAATTTTTTTTGTCTTCACTTGCCCTTTTACCAAGTCTATTTTGAAGCTCCTTAATTGATGGTGGTAAGATAAATACTTTTACAATATCGTTAGGTATATGTTTTTGAATCTGTCTTGTGCCCTGCCAATCAATATCTACAATAATATCAATCCCTTTCTCAATTTTTGAAACAACCTCTTTTTTTAGGGTTCCATAAGAAAAACCAAAAACATTGGCATGTTCCAAAAATTCATTATTTTTTTCCAAGATTCTAAATTCTTTGTCACTTCTAAAAAAATAATCTCTACCATTAATTTCATCTTTTCTTTTTTGACGAGTGGTTACTGAAACGGAAAGGTCAATACGATCAACCTCTTCAATAATTTTTTTACAAATAGTTGTTTTACCTGCACCGGAGGGTGAAGAAATTACTAACACAAAACCTCTTCGGATACTATTACTCATTATTGTTCCTTAATAATACTATTTTTCCATAGCTTAATATTTTTCTTATGTAAACTATATGTTTCTGAAAATCTATGCCCTCCCCTACCATTACTTACAAAATAAAAAAAATCTGTTTTTTTAACAAACTTTAGAGAGTTCAATGCATTCTCGCCTGGATATGATATAGGGGTTGGGGGTAAACCCTTGTGATAATATGTGTTAAAAGGATTATTTGACTGCAGCATATTTTTTGTGATTTTTTGACCGTTTATATTAAAGCCATACGCCAAAGTTACATCAGATTGTAGCTTCATATTTTTTTCAAGCCTATTAATAAATACACTTGCAACAAGTCTACTATCATTTAGATTACTAGTCTCACTTTGTATAATTGATGCTAAGATTAGGAATTCTTCTTTATTTTTTAAAATAAAATTTTTAGGTTTATATTTCCAAACATTATCTATAATTTTGTCTTGAGCTAACTTCATACGTTCTAATAACTTTTTTCTAGAATACCCATATTTAAAATAATATGTATCAGGTTTATATATGCCTTCCTTTAAAGATTTTATTTTTCCCGACAGATACGGGTTTTCAAGTAAACTTTTCTTTAAATTGTCTGAAGTTGTTCCCTCAATGAGTTTAAAATTTCTTACAATTGTTTTTTCATTTTGAAAAATATCTTGTATGTCTTTTATTGTAGAGTTTTTTTTAATTAAATATTCGCCAGCTTTAGGTACAAAATAATCATCTCGAATTAACGATATAATTCTCCATTTAAAATACTCTATGTTAATGTTTTTTAGCTTAAGCTGTTTTAAAATTTTTTCCTGGTTTGTGTTTTTTTTAAGTAAATAATAAGTATCTTGAAAGACTATTTTTTGTATTTTTACTTTTTCTAAGTAGAAATAACTAATAAATATCAAAAAAAATTTAAAAATTATCAGAAGAAGAAGTTTATTTCTTAATATCAATCTGGACAACTGATTACTAGGCTTGCATTGGTTCCACCAAAGCCAAATGAATTAGATAAAACGTTTTTAATATTTCTTTGTTTTGAATTAATTGGAACCAAGTCAAACCCTGTTGCTTGTTTATCAGGCGAAATCAAATTATTAGTAGGTGGTACGGTTTGATTTACAATTGACAAAATTGAATATATTGCCTCAATCGCTCCTGCTGCACCTAAAAGATGTCCAGTTGCTGATTTAGTTGAGCTAATACTTACATTTTCTATTTTTTGATTAAGTAGTCTTCCTATTGCTTTTAATTCAATCACATCTCCAAGTGGAGTGGAAGTTCCGTGAGCATTAATATAATCAAGCTCTGTACTATTAATTTTGGCATCATTTAAAGCTAATTTCATTGCTCTAAATCCCCCATCACCATTTTCAGCAGGAGCAGTAATATGATGAGCATCTCCTGACATGCCATAGCCTTTTATTTCAGCATATATTTTAGCTCCTCTGGCAATAGCATGTTCTCTTTCTTCTAAAACTACAACGCCAGAACCTTCTCCCATAACGAAACCATCTCTATCTTGATCCCATGGTCTTGAACTGGATTCAGGGTCATTATTAAATTTAGTACTTAAAGCTCGTGCTGCAGCAAATCCTGCCATACCAATACGACAACAAGCCGCTTCTGCTCCTCCTGCAAGCATTACGTCAGCATCACCATATTTTATTATTCTTGACGCATCCCCTATAGCATGAGCCCCAGTTGAGCATGCTGTTACAACCGAATGGTTTGGTCCTTTGAAACCATACTTAATACTAACTTGACCTGAAAGTAAATTAATAAGCGCAGAAGGTATAAAAAAAGGGCTAACTTTTCTAGGTCCTTTTAATTTAAGTAATTCAGTAGTTTTGGCTATTGTCTCAAGACCACCTATACCAGAGCCTAGAATTACTCCTGTTCTATTTTTTCCATTTTCATTTTTAGGTTTCCAACCAGAATCTTCCACAGCCTGTATAGCTGAAATTATTCCATATGCTATAAACCTGTCAATACGCTTATACTCTCTTGGTTCTATCCAATTATCTAGATTTAAACCACCTTCCTTATCTTCAAGGTGCGATGGGATTTGTCCAGCTATTTTACAAGGTAGGTCTAAAACGTTAAAATCATTTATTTTATTGATACCAACAACGCCTGAAATAAGTCTATTCCAGTTAAGCTCAACACCAACGCCTAAAGGCGTTAGCAAGCCTAATCCAGTAACAACAACTCGACGCATTAAAAACTCCTAATATTTAATCGAGTAAGAAACTTAATTTATATTAACTATTTGAGGAAATAAAGTCTATTGCATCTTTTACTGTTTGAATTTTTTCAGCTGCGTCATCAGGTATCTCACACTCAAACTCTTCTTCGAAAGCCATAACTAGTTCAACAGTATCTAAGCTATCTGCACCTAAATCATCTATGAAACTCGCACTATCTACAACCTTAGATTCTTCAACTCCAAGATGCTCAACTACAATTTTTGTAACTCTGCCAGCTATGTCACTCATTAAATTCCCCTTTAGTTTAATATAAATTCTTAATAATTATGCGTTTCGAGTAACATAAATATTTATTCATGCCAAGCATATTATCATGTTAGTATGAAAAATACTAAATCATATTCATACCACCGTTAATATGTAATGTAGTACCAGTTACAAAACCAGCTTCATCACTAGCTAAATAAACACAACCATTTGAAATATCATCAACATTTCCTAATCTATTAACAGGAATATTTGTAACTAAATTTTTTTTCTGATCATCAGAAAGTTTATCAGTCATCGGGGTGGAAATAAATCCCGGTGCAATCAAGTTACAAGTAATGCCTCGACTTGCAACTTCTAAAGCTATTGATTTGGTAAAACCTGCTAAAGCAGATTTTGAAGCTGCGTAATTACTTTGGCCTGCATTTCCAGTATAACCAACAATGGAACTTATAAATATTACTCTTCCAGATCTTCTTTTCAACATTCCTTTGATGACTTGCCTTGTTAATCTCATTGGTGCTGATAAATTAATGTTTATAACCTTATCCCATTCCTCATCTTTCATTCTTAAAAAAAGATTATCCGCTGTTATGCCCGCATTATTTATCAATATGTCAATCTGACCAAAACTATCTTCAGCTTGTTGTGCTAAACTCAATATTGCATCTTTACAATTTAGATCAGTAACGATTGTTTTAATATCATCACCTAATTCTGATGCTAAATCACTTAGGATATTTTGTTTTGTCCCTGATAGAATTAGTTTAGCTCCACTCAGTTTCATTTTTTTTGCTATCGACATTCCAATACCACCTGTAGCACCTGTTATTAATGCAACTTTACCTGTTAATTCAAACATTCAATTCTCCATCATAATTTATGTAAAATTTTTGAAATCTTCTGGGTTTTCAATATTAATAGTTACAATGTCCTTAATCATTCTTTTTGCAATACCTGTCAGAACTCTTCCGCTGCCTAATTCTATGATTTTTTTAATACCTTTTTTTTCTGCAAATTCCATAGTCTCTCGCCATCTTACAGTTCCAGTAACTTGATCAATTAAATTTTTTCTTAATTTATCTGGATTATTTTCAGGTAAAACATTTACATTCGATATAATTGGTATAAGAGGTGTTTTAAAATTTAATTTATTAAGAGCTTTTTCCATGATTATTTGAGCAGGCCTCATCAATTTACAATGAAATGGAGCGCTTACAGGAAGAAGAATTGCTTTTTTAATTCCAAAATCTTTAGAAAATTTCATTGCATTTTCAACTGCTAATATATCGCCACTGATTACGACTTGACCTTGAGAATTGTCATTAGCAATATCACAAACTCCATAACGCTTTACCTTATCTATAACTTTTACTGCCATCTCAATATTTGTACCAATTAATGCAGCCATGGCCCCTTTTCCAATTGGAACCGCTTTTTGCATTGCATCGCCTCTTAACCTTAATAAAGTGGCACATTGGCTTAAAGAAAAAACTTCTGCAGCAGTCATAGCTGAATACTCACCAAGAGAATGTCCACAAACATAACATGCTAAATCAGATAAGTTTTTATTAGTAATTTTATTTAAAACTTTTAGAGTAGCTATACTACATGCCATCAATGCAGGCTGTGCGTTAGAAGTTAAGGCTATTTCTTTATCTGTACCATCCCACATAACTCTTGTTAAGTTGAAGTTTAAAGCATCATTTACTTCTTCAAAAACTTGTTTAGCTTCAGCAAAATTATCTGACAATTCTTTACCCATTCCAATCTTTTGGGATCCTTGCCCTGGAAAAACAATAATATTCATTTTAAATCTCTACAAAACCTTGAAATTTGTTTATTTATTTATTGCATATTTACAATAAACATTTATGTTTCACATTAATTTAAATTACCAGCATAAAATTTATTATTTATGCACTCCTTGCCAGTTAATATATTTTAACTGGCTAATCTTGGGAATAATCCCAAAAAGCCATAAGGAGAAAAAGATGGCATTATATGAAAGTGTTATAATAGGAAGACAGGACTTAACACCCAATCAATTCGAAGAATTAGTTGAAGGGTTCACAAAAATAATTGAGGATTTTAAGGGTGTTATAAAAAAACGAGAAATTTGGGGCCTTAGAAATCTCGCTTATAAGATTAATAAAAATAGAAAAGGCCATTATATACTTTTAAACATCGATAGTTCCTCTGATGCTATTATAGAATATGAAAGATTAATGAGATTAAATGAAGATATTATTAGATTTTTAACAATTCGTATAAATTCAGTTGATGAAAAACCTTCACCTTTAATGAACAATAAATCTGATCGTTCTAGAAATGAATTAGTTAATTCAGAAGCAGTTAAAACAACTAACGAAGTAGTATAAGGAAGATTTAAATGACACAACTGAATATTAAACGAGAAGCTTTAAGAAAGCCAAATCAAAAAAAAAGAAAGTCTTGCCCCTTTTCTGATCCTAATACCCCTGCGATAGATTATAAAGATTTAAAAGTTCTTACTAGATATGTATCTGAAAGAGGTAAGATTATACCTTCTAGGATTTCTGCTGTTTCAGCAAAAAAACAACGTGAACTCTCTAAAGCTATTAAAAGAGCAAGATTTTTAGCATTAATGCCTTATGTAGTTGGTTAGACTAGGAGAATAAAATGAATATCATTTTGTTAGAACGTATTGAAAAATTAGGACAAATGGGTGAGCTAGTTACAGTTAAATCAGGCTATGCCAGAAATTTTTTGCTTCCTCAGGGTAAAGCCGTATTTGCTTCAAAACAAAATATCAAAATGTTCGAAGAAAAAAAGACCCAATTAGAAGGCGAAAATATTACTAGAAAAAAAGAGGCAAAAAATTTAGCTGATAATATTAGCTTTAAAGAAGTTGTTCTTATTAGGGCCGCAAGCGAATCTGGGCAATTATATGGGTCTGTCTCTGCAAAGGATATATCTAACGCTGTAACTGAAGCTGGACTTTCAATTAACAAATCCCAAGTTGATTTGAATAAGGCTATTAAAACATTGTCATATGAAGATATATTAATCAAATTACATCCTGAAATCTCCATAGATTTGAAATTAAATATTGCTAGGTCTGTCGAAGAAGCTAAAGAACAGTCTAAATCCGGAAAAGCCATAATAACAACTGAAATAACTGGTGGTGACATTAGATCAGAACGAGCTCAGAAAGATGCCAAAAGATTTGATAAAAAAGATAATCAAACAAAAAACAAAAATGATGAAAAGTTAAAAATATCAAAAAGTTTGAATAATAAAGAAACTGAAGAACAAAAAATATAATTAATTAATTATTAACACGAAAGCAAATTTTAGATAAATTTGTTAATGAACCTAAAATAAATTAGAAAAAGAGTTATGGTTGATAGTCTAATTGAAAATTATACTAACTCTGAAAAAAAAATGCCTCAAAATCTTGAGGCTGAGCAAAGTCTCCTGGGTTCAATATTATTTGATAATAAAATTTTAGAAGATCTTCCTATAAACTTTAACAGTCAATATTTTTTTGACCCTTTACATGCAAATATATATGATGCTTGTATATCTCTTACAGATGTTAGTCGATTGGCAGATCCCCTAACACTTAAAAATTATTTAAATGATAATAACTTAAATAAAGATATTGATATTGAAAAATATCTTTTGGATCTAAGAGAAGGAGTGTTATCATTGAGTAAAGCAAAATTTTATGCTGAAGAAATTAAAAATTGTTATATCAGGAGATCTTTAATAAGAATCGCTGATGAATTGATTCACAAATCTATTAATCCTAAAGTCGAAGTAACTCCCGATCAAGAAATAGCTCAAACTGAAGAAAAATTATATAATTTAGCTGAAAAAGATAAAATAAATTCAGGTCCAATAGATTTTAAATCTGTTTTAACTAGTGCTACTAATCAAATAAATGAAGCTTTCACAAGAAAAGGCAAATTATCTGGTGTTGACACAGGATTTTCAGGCCTAAACCGTCAGTTAGGAGGCTTAAATAAATCTGATTTAATAGTATTGGCCGGTAGACCTGCAATGGGGAAAACTGCCCTAGCCACAAACATAGGCTTTAATGCTGCTAGAAGTAACAATTCTAGCCAAAATGACCCAATTCTAATTTTTTCTTTAGAAATGTCAGCTGAACAATTAGCTCAAAGAATATTAGCCGAACAAACTACAATAGACTCTCATAAATTGAGAAATGGAGATATCAATGATAAAGAGTTCGCAAAACTTGTTGCTACACAGAATGATATTTTTAACTTGCCATTCTTTATTGACGACACACCTGCGATATCTGTTGGTCAAATTGCATCAAGAGCAAGAAGATTAAAAAGAACTAGTGGATTGGGCTTAATTATTATTGACTATATTCAATTAATTCAAGGTTCCAAAGCGAGTGAAGCTCAAGGAAGAGTTCAAGAAGTTTCGAACATTACTAGAGGATTAAAATCAATAGCTAAAGAATTAAATGTTCCTATTCTTGCTTTATCACAGCTAAGCAGGGCTGTTGAACAAAGAGAAGACAAAAGACCTATTCTTGCTGACTTAAGAGAATCTGGTTCTATAGAACAGGATGCTGACGTAGTTATGTTTGTTTATAGAGAAGAATATTACCTAGATAAAAGTGAGCCATCTCAAAGAGATAATGAAAATCAAGAAAGTTTTAATGAGCGTTTTACAAAATGGCAAGATAGAAGAAATGCGGCAGAAGGAAAGGCTGAAATAATAATTTCAAAACAAAGACATGGACCAACTGGTATAATACAAGTTCAATTTGAAGCTAAATTCACTAGATTTATGGATTTAGCTCAAGATAATAGGTTGCCAGATCAAATTTATTAGTAAAATTGTTTAAAAATATATAATCTTTTATTATGCAAGCTATTCTAGATATTTCTTTAAAAGATATTAAATCAAATTGGGTTGCACTTAATAACGCGTCTAATGGAAAAGCAGCAGCTGTAATTAAGGCTAATTCATACGGAGTAGGTATGATAACAGTAGCCAAAACTCTAGTTAAAGCTGGATGTTATTATTTTTATGTTGCAAACCTTAATGAGGGTATCCACTTAAGGGAAGAATTAAAATCTAAAGACATTAAAATTGCTATTTTTGAAGGTTTTTTAAAAGGTAGTGAACAATCGTATGTAAAATATAAATTAACCCCTATAGTTAATAATTTAGATCAATTAATTAGGCTAAAAAAACTTATTTCTCAAGGTTGCAAAATCAAAGCAATATTAAATATTGATACAGGGATGAATAGATTAGGTTTTAGTCAAAGTGAAATTAACTTGTTATTAAGTAATAAAGAGTTATTAAACCTCATTGAATGGGACTTTATAATGTCTCACCTTTCAAATGCTGATAAAATAAAAAATAAAGAAAATATTAAACAATTGGATAAAATATTACAATTTTCTAAAATTATGCCAAATATAAAATTAAGCTTAGCAAACAGTGCTGGAATAATGCTTGGGTCAAGGTTTTGTCTTGATCAAACAAGACCAGGCATTGGATTGTATGGGATTGATAATCGTGGTAATAATATTAAATTAAATTCCAAGAGTTTAAAATTTCCCTTAAGTTTACATGGACCTATTATTCAAATAAGGAACGTTAATGTTGGTGAAAAAATATCTTATGGAGGTATTGATATAACAAAAAGAAAATCTAGATTAGCTACAATTGGAATTGGATATGCAGATGGTTGGTTAAGATTATTAAAGCCTAATAGTTCCTTCTCAATAAAGCAAAATAAATGTAATATTATAGGTAATGTCACAATGGATAGCTTCGTTTTAGATGTCACTAACTTAAAAGAAAAATCATTAAAAGAAGGTGAATATTTATGTTTGTTGGATAACACTAACATCAGAAACATTCTTAATAAGTTAGATTTAATCAGCTATGAACTCTTAACACTTATGGGCAACCGCTTGTTAAGAAAATATAATTAGTTAATAATTTAACAAAGGTAAATTAGTGAAATTG
>QBZS01000004.1:0-37645 GCA_003279355.1 SAR116 cluster bacterium AG-335-N04 | reverse complement strand
AATACTTTCACAATTAAATTTTTAGATGAAATCTTAAATTCCCTTACGACAGCTTCTAAAGATAACAGTGTTAAAGTAGTTATATTAGAAAGTAATATTGATAAAACATTTTGTGCCGGACTAGATTTAAACATTTTAATTAATAAATCTAGTATGGAAATTAGAGAGTTTTTAAATCGTCTTTACATAGATCTTTGGGATGTTCAATACAATATGGGTAAACCAATAATTGCAGCGGTAAATGGAGCAGCAAGAGGTGGTGGCATGACATTAGCTATTTCATGCGATATGATTATAGCATCTGACAATGCTTCTTTTGGTTATCCAGAAATTAATTTAGGGCTTTTACCAGCTATTCATTTTAATCATCTGCCTAGAATTGTTGGTAGATATAACGCTTTTGAATTGTTATTTAGTGGTCGAACATTTTATCCTGAAGAGGCCGTAAAACTAGGATTAATAAATAAACAAGTATCAAATTCAAATTTTCTGGAAGAGGTTTACAAAACAGCTAATATTTTTTCTAAGAAATCTCCTACAGCGATACACTTAGGTAGAGCAGCCTTCATGAGAACTAATGACTTAGACTATAGAAGAGGAGTAGCAAATGCTGTTGAAGATTTTTGTAACGCTGCTGTTACAGATGATGCTCAGGAGGGCTTAAAAGCATTTTTAGAAAAAAGAAAACCTGGTTGGGAAGAAAAAAATTAACATTAGTATTAAGATTTTAATTTATCTACTTTACATCAATGTAGTTTAAATTCAGTATCATTCTTAAAATAATAAATTTAGTGAGAAGGATATAAAATGATAATTTCTAGAAGAATTTTAACACCAATTTTAGGTAAAAGTGATTTAGTGCTAACCCGTGCAAAATCTATGCAGGAAATAATGACTAAACATGGGGCAAAGTCGCGAGTAGCCAAGATAATTGCTGGAGATATGGCTGGTTCAATCCATTTAACAGGATCTTATGAAAATATGCAAAATGGTTGTGACTCTTTTAATGAAATGTCCAATGATCCATCTAGAATTGCTCTAATGAAAGAAAGAGAAGCAGATCCTGGAGGTCACTTAATTGGACCTGAAGTTTTTAGGACAATATATGGAAATATTTCACCTGATCATAAAGTAATAATGATGAGGGAATATCAACTATCGAGAAGTAATTTATCTGAGGCTGTTAAAGTTTTTCCTGATATTGACGCCTTACTAAAGAATGAAGATGCTTCATTCATGGCTGTAATCCCTATGGTAGCAACTAATATGGATAGACTAATTGCTTGTTATTATTTCCCTGACATGTCTTCCATGGGAGAACAAGTAGACAGAGTTGGGATGTCTGAAGAAATGCAAAATATTGTGCTTAAGGCAAGTAGTTCTGGAAACCTCATCTCATCAAGAGTATTATTAACAGTCTAATTAAAAAGGAGTTTAAAATGGCTACATTTTTAATACTTGGAACATATACAAATAAAGGTGCTAAAGGCCTTGTAGAAAAAAATTCAGATCGGCGCGAAGCTATGAAAACATTAGCCGATAGTGTAGGTGCAAAATTTATAGATTATAGTATTACACGAGGTATTTATGATTTTTGGATACTTATAGAGGCAGATAATTACGATCAGATAGCTGCAATAAATTTAAAGGCAAAATCAGCTGATACCATAGATAAAGCCGACGTGCTGGAAACAGTTGACATAAATAAAATAAGACAAGAAGCCAAGGGTGTTAATTACATCTCACCAACAGCATAAAAATTAAATAATAAAAATATGGTCGGGGCGGAGAGATTCGAACTCCCGACCCTCTGGTCCCAAACCAGATGCGCTACCAGGCTGCGCTACGCCCCGAACTTCAAAATTTATACGTTATAAATTTTCAAAAGCAAGTAAATGTTTAAATATTTCTCAATTATTAAATGTTTGACCAAAGATTTATACATGCGATAATATTTGAAAGGGGGATCAAAATGAAATTAGGTTTTTTTACAAGACCGTTACATCCTCTTAATAAAGATTGGCAAACTTGTTTAAAAGAAGACAGGGAAGCCATTATTTTAGCTGATGAACTAGGTTTTTGTGAAGCCTATGTAGGTGAACATTTATCTGACAAAGCTGAAAATATTACTTCTTGTGTCGCTTTTATAGCTTCCCTCGCTTATGAAACACAAAATATACGTTTGGGAACCGGTACCGTTAATATTCCAAATTTACATCCAGTTCATATTGCAGGACAAGTTGCAATGATCGACCATATGTTAAATGGAAGGTTTAATTTTGGAATTTCACCAGGTGGTTTGATTTCAGATGCTGAATTATTTGGTAATTTAGAAAAAGATAGATCAGAAATGTTTTTAGAAGGTATAAATACTATTTTAGAAATTTGGTCTAAAGAAGCTCCGTATGACATTAAAGGTAAGTATTGGGATGTTTCAACAGAAAACACAATTATCTCTGAGATCGGCCAGGGTTATATGACTAAACCACTACAAAAACCTCATCCACCCATTGTAGTGACTGCTGTTGCACCATATTCAAAAGGTATTACTGAGGCTGCAGCTAGAGGCTGGAAACCTATTAGTGCAGATATAATTATGCCTAATTGGGTGAAAACTCATTGGGGTAAATATAAAGAAGGCTGTGAAAAAAGTAATTTAGATATTAAAACAGAAGACTGGAGAATTGCTAAAACAGTTTTTGTAGCAGATGATCTTAATACAGCTAAAGAATATGCTTTGGGTCCAAATAGTCCTTATGTTTTTTATTTCAAACAACTATTTAAAAAGTTTGTTGCCCTAGGAAAATTAGATCTTTTCAAAACATCTATAGACCAACCTGATAAGGAAGTAACATTAGAAACAGTTTGTGAAAAACTAATCATTTGGGGGACGCCTGAAAAAGTTATTGATGACTTGTCTGCTTTTAGGGATCAAGTTGGAGAGTATGGTATGTTAATGTATGCTGGTGTTGATTGGTTAGACCCAGCAGTTGCTAAAAAATCCATGACATTAATGGCCGAAAAAGTTAATCCCTATTTATAATTTAATTTGAACTACATATTAAATTATCACCTACATTTGCTTTAATATCTCCAGCTTTCATCTCTAAAACAAACTTAACCTTTTCTTTACTAATAATTTTTCTTTCATCAAAAGCTTTCGCGTTTTTAAAAACTTCTACAATAACTCCATATTGGTTAATAAAAAATAAATCTAAGTTAAAATATGTGTTTTTCATCCAGAACTCTCTTATTTCACTATCTTCCCAAATAAATAACATTCCTTCATTTGTTTCAATTTTTTCTCTATTCATTAATCCATAGGATCTTTTTTCAAAAGTATCAGCTATATCGAGATACAATAATTTAGATTTATTATTACTAAACTTTATTTCACATTCTATATGTTTGAAAATTGAACTATTAGAGTTTGCTAACAAAACAAATGAGAAATTTATTAGGAAAATTCCTAATATTATTAATTTTAGCAGAAAACTCATATTTTTTTTATTTTTAACACCTGATCTAAAAGGGATTTAATTTCGTCTCCAACTTTACTATATGACTTTTTATCTCGCCAATTACTAATCCAGTTGTCAGGAATTCCATTTCTAACTCGGCTGTTATTCCATTTTAAAGACTTTAATAAATTATAACATTCAGGTTTCATTATATCATCTAAAAGATTAACATTATTATTTAATAAAGCCCAATTACCTGCCCAAGCTTTTGCAGTCAGATATGGATTATACCCCCCACCTCCTAATATGATGACGTTTTGACACAGAGATAATAAATCATTAATTGCTTTCCAATATGCATTATTAGTTAAACAAATTCTTGATTGTGGGTCACCATCAAGCATGTCTGCGCCAGCTTGAATTATCAAAAGATCAAGGTTTTTTGTTTTGGCAAAAGGTAAGACCCCATTTGTAATTAGAAAATCCATCTCTCTGTCATTAAATTTTTCAGGTACAGGAAAATTAATAATATTATCTATTTTACAGTCTTCAATTAAACCAGTATTAGGCCATCTATTTTTTTCATGAATTGAGATTATTGAAACATTTTTATTATCTGCAAAAGTATCTTGCACCCCATCACAATGATGTGCATCTATATCAACATATAAAATTCTTTGAAATCCCAATTCTATTGCTTTGAGAATAGCAAGAACACAATCATTTAAAAAGCAAAAGCCATATGCTTGAGACTTTCTTCCATGATGGGTTCCACCGGAAATATTTAATATTTTTTTAGCCTTTTTATTAGATATCATTTCAACTGCTCTGATAGATGCTCTTGCAGCAGTCGCCGGTCTGGAAAAAACTTCACTAAAAATAGGATTATTTCCTACACCAATATTAAATTTTCTTTTTAAATTTTCAGGTAAATGTTGATTTTCCTCAGCTTTTTTTAAGGCCTGCACATAGTCTAAATCATGAAACTTAATAAGTTCATTTATTTCTGCAGGGTCATTTTTAATAATTTGTTCATTATCAATCCAACCCATTAATTGAATTAATTCAACGCTTGGCCATACTCTATCCATATCCAAGGGATGTCCTTTTTCATATCTTGATCCTTTGAAAATATCGCCTGTAAATAAAAAATTCTGCATTCTAATTTTTTTAATATATATTTTTAAATTATCAATTTAATTTTAATATGGTTATAATGATTAGAGGATTATTTATAGCAATAACAATTTTTACGATTTGGGAAATATGTTGTATATTTTTTGAATTACCTCCATTTATGCTTCCTCCTCCAACAATGATTTTTGTTTCTATTTTTAATAATTGGGAACAACTTTTAATTCACTCATCATATACTCTTGTAGAAATTCTTGCTTCTATTGTAATAGGAACGCTAATAGGCATTACTACTGCTCTAGCAATTTCTTCATCACCACGATTGAAGATATGGGTTATGCCTATCTTACTCGCAAGTCAGTCAATCCCAGTATTTGCTTTAGCTCCATTATTAATTTTATGGCTTGGCTATGGAATAAGTAGCAAAATTGTAATTGGTGTTTTAATTGTTTTTTTTCCAATTACTTCAAATTTTACTGATGCATTGAATAAAGTACCACAAGAATTGATTGATGCTGGTAAAACATTAAATTTCTCAAAAACTCAATTGTTTTGGAAAATTAAAATCCCCTCTTCTCTTCCAGGATTATGTTCTGGAATTAGGGTTGCTGCCTGTTTTGCACCTATCGGAGCTGTAGTTGGTGAATGGATTGGCGGTAGTACTGGACTTGGTTCATTTATGATTTATAGCAACGCACGTCTTCAAACAGATAACATGTTTGCAGCTTTAATAATTTTAATATTTATGACAATCACCCTATACAGAATTACCGATATTATTTTGAGTAGATATGTGTGGTGGAAATAAGAAAGTTATTGATTATTTTTTAAAATATGTAAAAAATTAATTTGCCAGGGGTGCTTGACATTTGTCTTGCTGAGAAATTAACCCTTATAACCTGATCTGGTTAGAACCAGCGGAGGGAGATGCGGAATGCATAATATATTTAGGACAATCACTTTAATTTTGTTATCACTCATAACCTCTGTTGTTAACGCTAAAACAGACAAACTTACTATAGGGCTTGATTGGTTTATCAACCCTGATCATGCTCCTTTAATAATAGCTCAAAAAAGAAATTTTTTTAAGGATGTTGGATTAGAAGTTGAAATGATTGAACCAGCTGATCCTAATGACCCTCCAAAACTAGTTGCTGCTGGTAAATTAGACTTAGCTATTTCCTATCAACCGCAACTTCATATTCAAGTGGATCAAGGCTTACCAGTAGTAAGAGTTGGAACCTTAGTTAGTGTTCCTTTAAATTCACTTGTGGTTTTAAAAGATGGACCTATTAAATCAATTGCAGATCTAAAAGGTAAAAAAGTTGGTTTTTCTGTTGGTGGCTTTGAAGAAGCTCTGCTGTCAGGCATGCTACAAAAGTACAACCTTAAAATGTCAGATGTTGAATTAATAAACATAAATTTTTCTTTATCGCCATCTTTAATTTCAAAAAAAGTTGATGCAGTAATAGGCGCATTTAGAAATTTTGAACTTAATCAAATGGATATAGTAAATCACCCTGGTAAAGCTTTTTACCCTGAAGAACACGGAGTTCCTCACTATGAAGAACTTATTTATATAGCAAATGCTAAAAACAGAAATAATCCTGTTTTTAATAAATTTTTCAAGGCTATCCAAAAAGCAACACTTACTATTGTTAACGATCCAAAGTCGACATGGAAAGATTTTTCTACTTATAGAAAGGGTCTTGATGATGAGTTGAACAAACGTGCTTTTAAAGATACTTTACCAAGATTTACATTAAGACCACAGGCTCATGATTTAAATACTTACAAAAATTTCAGTAATTTTCTCAAGGAAAAAGGAATTATTAAAAAAATCACAAAAGTAGAAACATTTGCTAAACCTTAAGTGGATAAAAACTTTTATTGAAATTAAACCTAACATTAGCTAAAAATTAGCGTTAATATAAATCGGGGTTTAGTTTAATGAAATCAATATCACTCTTTGTTATTTTACTAGGATTATGGCTTTTAATGTCTGGGCATTATAGTTTCCTTATAACAAGTCTTGGAGTACTATCTTGCGCTTTTTGTGTCTATGTTGCCAGAAGAGCAAAACTTATTGATAAAGAAGGATTACCTTTATTTTTCTTTCCTAGACTTTTTAACTATTTAATTTGGTTGTTTAAAGAAATATTTATCTCAAACCTAAATACTGCAAAAGTTATAATATCTGGAAAAATTGAGCCTGAAACTTTTACTGTAAAAGCCTCACAATCAACTGATGTTGCCAAAGTAACATACGCAAATTCTATTACATTGACTCCTGGAACTGTTACTACAAAGATTAAAGATAATATGTTTGAGGTACATGCTCTTAACTCTGATTTTGGGGATGACGTTAGAAGTAATGTAATGGATAAAAAAATAAAGTGGTTAGAAGGAGATCAATA
Organism: SAR116 cluster bacterium AG-335-N04; assembly: GCA_003279355.1. Lineage (GTDB taxonomy): Bacteria > Pseudomonadota > Alphaproteobacteria > Puniceispirillales > Marisalimonadaceae > Marisalimonas. The sequence continues at coordinate 30,633 of QBZS01000004.1, read as the reverse complement.
ATGTTTTTAGCCGCTTTAATCGCATGCGCAATTTCAGGTATACTAATATTAATTAGAATCATTTTAGGTCAGACAACTTTTGACAGAGTTTTAGCTGTTAACAGTCTTGGAACTATTATTGTAATTGGAATTGCGCTTCATGGTTTTTATACAAGTAGACCAGAATTTTTGGATATTGCAATTGTTTACGCTTTAATTAATTTTATTGGAACAGTTGCTGTATTAAAACTTTTTAGTACAGGTTCATTAGGGGAACTAAAGAAATAATGGACTTAGTTTTAGATATCATTACATGTTTATGTTTTTTTGTAGGTTCTCTATCTATTATCATTGGTGCGTGTGGACTCATTAAATTACCAGACGTATTTTCAAGAATTCATGCAGCAGGTATGATCGATACTGGTGGCACAGCTTTTTTTCTTTTAGGTATGATCATACAAACTGGATGGTCTTTAATTACAGTTAAATTGATTTTAATAGGTGTTTTTGTATTTTTCACTAGTCCAGTTACCAGTCACGTTACTGCTAATTTGGCTCGTCAAAAGAATTTAATTCCCGTAGGTAAAAAGATCGGGAAACTTTTATGATATCTGAATTAATTATAAATGCATTCTTGGTCACTGTTATGCTTGCAATTGGAATTGCACTTCTTAGAACTAGAACTTTAATTTTTACTGTAGTTTTAACTAGTGCTTATTCATTAGTAGCTGCGTTAATGTTCATAACTCTTGATGCAGTTGATGTTGCATTTACAGAAGCCTCTGTAGGAGCTGGAATTTCTACAATATTATTTTTAGCTGCTATGGCTTACTTACCTAAAGAAGAAGAAGAAAATATAAATAGTCAAATTCTACCTGCACTTACATGCACGGTTCTGGGTGGAATTTTGATTTGGTGTAGTTATGATTTGCCTGAAATTGGACTTATGTCCTCTCCAGTACATCAACATATTGTTCCAGACTATATTTTAGGATCACGTGATGACATTGGTATTCCAAATATAGTTACGTCTGTGCTAGCGAGTTATAGAGGTTATGATACTTTTGGAGAAACAATAGTTGTGTTTACTGCTGGAGTTGCAGTGTTAGTTTTATTGAAGAATAACTCGCAAACCAGTAAACAAAAAAACAAAAATTCTAAAAGAAAAGTTGGTTAATATGAATGAAAACCCTATATTAAGAATTTCTACAAAAATACTCTTTGCACCGATTATTTTATTTGGCTTGTATGTACAGTTTCATGGAGATTTTGGTCCTGGTGGCGGATTTCAGGCTGGTGTAATAGTTGCAAGCGCTTTTATACTTTATTCAATTGTATTTGGAGTTGATGAAGGCAAAAAACTTTTCCCATCAAATATTAATTTATTTTTGTTAGCTTTAGGTGGCTTACTTTATGGTGGAGTCGGCATTGCTTCAATGTTACTTGGAGAAGAATTTTTATCGTATAACATTTTAGGATCTTCTCCACAATCAGGACAGCATGTTGGTATTTTGTTAATTGAATTTGGTGTAGGTCTTACTGTATCAAATGTAATGATTGCCTTGTTTAATGCTTTTGTAAGTTTTAAATCAGGAAAAAATAAGTAAAATGATATCTTCAACTATTGGCATTTGGAATTATTGGATTGTTTTCCTACTTATGATGATAGGATTATTTCTTGTCATTGGAAGAAAAAATTTTTTAAAGAAGATAGTAGGATTAACAATTTTTCAGACATCAGTTTTTCTTCTCTACATCACTTTTGGTAAAATTAAAGGTGGCACTCCTCCAATTCTAAATAATGCAATTGATACTGTTTATTCCAATCCACTTCCACATGTTTTAATACTTACAGCAATTGTTGTAGGAGTTGCAACTACTGCATTAGGTTTATCTTTGGTATTAAGAATAAATTCAGAATATGGCAGTATTGAAGAAGATGAGATATCTGCTCAGGATCTGGTTGATTATCATGACCAAATTGAAACGAATAAAAAAATTGATACGAAATATATACAATGACAGAAATTTTAATTAATAATCTGCCTATATTAGTCGTTCTATGTCCGTTAATGATGTCTTTGATAGTGGTATTGATACCAAATATTTTTTTAAGCTGGCTGCTTACTTTTGCTAGCACTTTTGTAGCCTTTATATTTTCAATTTTATTATATCAAGAAGTCCAAATTCATTCGACTATTTCATATGCCTTAGGAAACTGGGCTCCCCCTCTAGGCATAGAGTATGTAATTGATAAAGTTTCAATATTCCCAATTATCATTATTACTTTGATTGGTTTTTTAACAACTATTTTTTCATCTAAAATGATCCCAGACGAAATTAATGAAACCTCAATTTCAAAAGTTTATAGTTTATGGCTTCTAGCAATTGCAGGGTTAATTGGATTAGTTACTACCGGAGATGCATTTAACCTTTTTGTGTTCTTAGAGATATCTTCTTTGGCTTCTGTTGCTTTGGTAGCAATGGGAGCGCAAAAGGATAAACAAGCTCTGGTAGCAGCTTATAATTATCTAATTATTGGTGCTGTAGGTGCCACACTTTACGTAATAGGAGTTGGGTTGTTATATGGAATAACAGGAACTCTTAATATGGCAGATCTCTCAGAACGTGTTGTAGATCTAAAAAATAATAAAGCATTAATAGCTGGATTTGGTTTTATGATAGTTGGAATTATGGTTAAAGCAGCTGTTTTTCCAATGCATATTTGGTTGCCAAGGGCATACGCTTATGCACCATCTGCCGTTTCTGTTTTACTAGCTGCCACTGCTACAAAGGCATCTTTATATATACTTGCTCGCATTTTATTTTCTGTTTTTGATATTTCAGATAATTTGATCATAAACACACTCTCATATATAATTCTCCCTCTTTCAATAATAGCTATGTTTGCTGGTACAATAATGGCTGTCTATGAAAAAGATATTAAACGCCTTTTAGCGCATTCTTCAGTTGCACAGATAGGTTATATAACATTGGCATTTGCAATCGGAACCAAGGCAAGTGTTGCTGCTGGTTTTATTCATATGTTTAATCACGCACTTATTAAAGGCGCGCTATTCATGGCAATAACTTCAATTAGTTTTTATATCCAAAAAAGAGTAACTCTCAGTAACTTATCTGGTCTTGGAAGGGCTATGCCAATAACTTTTTTTTGTTTTGTAATTTGCTCACTTAGCCTCGCAGGACTTCCACTAACTGCTGGTTTTATTTCCAAGCTATACCTTATAAAAGCCTCTATAAGTGCAGATGGTTTATGGATAGCTATACTTATATTATTTAGTTCAGCATTGTCAGTAATTTATTTATGGAAAATGATTGAGGCTTTATGGTTACAACAACCAAGAAAAGAAATAATTATTAAGGAAAACCCTACAATTTATATCTCTTTGTTAATAATAACATTCTTAAATATTTATTTTGGTTTAGATGCTTCTTTTGTTGTAGATAGTAGTACTGAGGCAGCTGAAAAATTAGTAGGAGTGTCAAAATGATCTCCTTCGAAAATTTAATTTTAATTACACTTTTATCTCCTCTGCTAGTGTGTCTATTGACACCTTTGTTATCATCCAAACCTATCTTGAGAGATGTTCTTGGTCCTTTTGGGGGTATAATAAGCTCTTGGGGAGCTATCCAATTGATGGATTCTATTTTAAATGGAGAGCAACCAAGGTTAGAATTGTTACAGATAGCTGAAGGGATCTCTATAAGTTTCGTAGTTACACCCTTGGGTGCAATATTTGGACTTGTTGCTTCTGTACTTTGGATTTTTGCAGCAATATATTCCGTTGGTTATATGAGAGGAAATAAAGAAAAAAATCAAACAAGATTTTATATATTTTATGCTATGGCTGTTCATGCAGCTTTATGTATTGCCTATGCAGGTGATTTGCTAACGTTATTTATTTTTTATGAAGTACTAACATTTTCAACCTATCCATTAGTTACGCATAAACAAAATGAAATGGCGCAGAAAGCTGGACGTCTTTACATGTCTATTCTAGTGGGTACTTCTGTTATTCTACTTCTTCCAGCAATAATTTGGGTTTGGGTAGTTACTGGATCTCTAGAAATGTCTCAAAATGGTGTTTTAGATGGAAAAATGAACCCTAAGTATGCCCCATATTTACTAGCTATGTTTGTTTTTGGAATAGGTAAAGCCGCCTTAATGCCAATTCATAAATGGTTGCCTGCTGCAATGGTTGCACCTACCCCCGTGTCTGCTCTTTTACATGCTGTAGCAGTTGTAAAAGCTGGTGTTTTTACCATGTTATTAATATTGACAAATGTATTTGGAATTGATTTTTTGTCAAAAACAGGGGCATCTAACTGGTTAGTTTGGTTGGCCTCTTTTACACTACTTACAACAAGTATAATTGCAATTTATAAAGATGATATAAAAGCAAGATTAGCCTATTCAACTATAAGTCAACTGTCATACATAACATTAGGAGGAGCACTAGCTTCCTCTATTGCCACTCAAGGGGCGACTTTACACATCATTACCCATGCAGCAGGTAAAATTACTTTATTCTTTGTAGCAGGTGCCATTTATGTTGGAGCAAAAATGTCTAAAATTTCTGAATTAAATGGTCATGGTAAATCAATGCCCTTAATCTTTTTAGCCTTTTTCGTAGGATCTTTGTCTATTATTGGTGTGCCTCCAATGGGAGGTTCATGGAGTAAGTTTTTTTTGATGCTAGGTGCAGCTGAAAGTGGATACGTAACAGTAATAGCAGTTTTTTGTATTTCAACAATTCTTAATGCATATTACTTAATGGAAATTCCTGCTAGAGCTTTCTTTTTTAAAAATAAAAAAGAAGTTAAAATAAAGATACCAATATTAATAACTATACCTACATTAATAACTTGTTTTTTAACTATTGTACTTTTCTTTTTTATAGAACCATTTGAAAATTTAACTTCCATTATGGTGAGTAAATTATGAAGGCTTTAATTAAAAAATTTGGAAAAATAAATTCCAGTGTTTTATTATTATGTATTATTTTTTTAGTTTTAGAGCTAATCGGTCATAGACATGGTGAGACATCAATAGAAGATTTCACATTTTTTCCAGCTTTTTTTGGTTTTTTATCATGTATAATAATCTTTAAAATTGGTGTGAGCTTAAGATCGTTTTTAATGAAAGATGAGGATTATTATGATAAGTAGTTTTCCTCCAGGATTTATAATGATTATTGGAGCTTTATTGATCCCTTTTTTACCACACATAATCAAACAAATTTATATGATGATATTAGTTTTAATTTCTGCATATTCATTAACACTTGGTTTTGGCATCCATTCAACCATTAATTTAATGGGCCTTGATTTTATTTTGTTTCAATCAGATGCACTTACACTCCCATTCGCAATAATTTTTCATATAGCCGCCGCGCTCAACGTAATATATGGCGCTCATGAAAAACACTGGAAACAACACGTTTCTATTATGAGCTATAGTGGCGCAGCAATAGCAGCAGTGCATGCAGGAGATCTTTTAACGCTGTTTATCTGGTGGGAAGCAACAGCTTTTACATCTGTTTTCTTAATTTTAGCAGGTAATACTTTAAGATCTTACAGATCAGCATTTAGATATATATTAATACAAGTTACATCCGGTATGTTTTTACTTGCTGGAGCTATTATATTGCTAATCAACGAAGGTAGTGCACTACTCACCAAATTTGATATTAACTCTTTATATGGACAATTGATTTTTATTGCTTTTGGAATAAAAGCAGCATTCCCACTATTAAACGGTTGGTTACAGGATTCTTATCCTGAAGCGTCTGAAATTGGTACTGTTGCCCTTTCAACTTTTACAACTAAGTTAGCAATTTTTTGCTTTGCAAAATGTTTTGCAGGAACTGAGATTCTAATTGTAATAGGCGCAATCATGACCTTTTATCCAATATTCTTTGCCGTAATTGAAAATGATTTAAGAAGAGTTTTGACATATAGCCTAAATAACCAACTAGGTTTTATGATAGTAGCGATTGGAATAGGAACAGAACTAGCTATAAATGGCGCTGTAGCACACGCGTTTGCTCATATATTATATAAAGGATTACTTTTTATGGGTATGGGAGCTGTTCTTTATAGAGTAGGTACTTGTAAAGCCTCAGAGCTGGGGGGATTATTTAAATATATGCCAATAACTGCTGTATGTACTATAATAGGAGCAATATCTATTTCTGCTTTTCCGTTGTTTAGTGGTTTCGTTGCAAAGTCTTTAATAATGTCCGCACTTGGAAAAGAAGGTTTGGTATTAGTATATTTTATGCTCCTTTTTGCTTCGGCAGGAGTTCTACACCATTCGGGAATTAAAATACCATTTTTCGCTTTTTTTGCTCACGAAAGTGGTATTAAAACTAGAGAAGCACCTATTAATATGATTATTGCAATGATAATAGCTTCTGCATTGTGCATTTTAATAGGCATATTTCCTTCCACTTTCTATCAAATTTTACCATATGAAATTAATTATCAGCCATATGATTTCAGTCATGTTGTAGGACAGTTGCAACTCCTAACGTTTGCGGCTTTTGCTTTCATATGTTTATGGCATTTCAAAATATATCCGCCGGAATTAAACTCCACAGTTTTAAATAGTGACTGGGTTTACAGAAAAATGATACCTGGAGTATTAATACCACTGTTAAAATTAGTAGAGAAAATAAACCAAAAGTTTGAGAAAGTTATAATGATTTTATTTTCTAAAACAAAAATTTTGTTATCAAATACTTTGATAAAAAATAAAGTTTTTGACAGAGAAGTTGGTTCAGATACATTAATCATCATTCAAATATTTACTGTTTTCTTAATTTTAATTTTTATAGGTCAGTTTTTTATAAATAATAATTAAATTAATCTTCAATTTAGCATTCTATTTAATTATAATTCTCGCTAGATTAAATTTTTATAATTAAGTAATAAAATGGTTAATTATTTATTTTGTTAAATAAACAAAAGGAAATTAAATGAAAAAAAATAAAAAAGATTTACCTGCTGGCGTTCCAGAGGAAAATGTATATGAGAATACCCATATTTTACTATATGTTTTCTATGCTATTGCTGTAGCCAGTGTGGTTTTATTACTGGTAAATCAATAATTGAACGACCTATCAATATATCAAGAAAAATTACTAAGTCTTGCTGCTGAAAATAAAAAAAGTAATGCAATAGAGGATTATAATCGATCATTTGAAGTTAAAAACCCTATGTGCGGTGATGAGGTTAAAGTACGTTTAAAACTTATAAATAACCAAATAGAAGACATATCTGCCATTGTTAGAGGATGTGCTCTTTGTGAGGCATCTGCAGGATTGGTTGTGAAGTTATTCAAAAATAAAGAAATGCCAAGCGAAAAACTAACAGAAGAATTTCTGAGTTGGCTAAATAGTTCTGATCAAGAAATGCCAAAAACACTACCAACAGAGATGGACATTTTTAAACCTATTAAAGAGATTAAAAACAGACATAAATGTATAACAATGCCTTTTGAGGCTACTGTAAAATCAGTAAAAAGATAAATAGAATTTAGTCAGGTGAGACTGAATGTTTTCCAAACCATATTATAGCTCCGACTAAAACAATTGGATATAATATTAATAGTATAACACCTACATCTGGATTCATTTAATAAGCCTTTATAATTTGAATTGTTGTACTATATTAATAATATATTATGTAGAAATAACAACTATTAATATTTAATATTAAATCAATTATAAATCTGAAGGCCTTATTAATGAATAATAGAGAAGTAATGGAATATGATGTAGTTATAGTAGGAGCAGGTCCATCTGGACTAAGTGCAGCCATTAAACTCAAACAGTTAAGCAAAGAAAATAATAAAGATTTATCAGTTTGCGTTATCGAAAAAGGTTCAGAAGTTGGCGCTCATATTGTATCGGGTGCAGTAATTGAAACAAAAGCTCTAGACGAACTCATACCTGATTGGCAAACAAAAAACTCTCCTCTTAAAATAAAAGCTACTAACGATAAATTTTTATACTTAACAGAGACAAATTCATATAAGTTACCTACACCTCCGCAGATGCATAATAAAGGTAATTATATTATTAGTTTAAGCGACTTTACAAAATGGTTAGCTGAACAAGCAGAAGCTCTTGAAGTTGAGATTTATCCAGGTTTTTCAGCATCGGAGATTTTGTTCAACGAACAAGATAAAGTAATTGGTGTTGCCACTTGTGATATGGGTAGATTAAAGGATGGAACGGAAGGTTCTAACTTTGAACAAGGTATAGAATTACATGCCACACAAACAATATTCTCAGAGGGGTGTAGAGGGCATTTAGGAAAAATTTTAATGAAAAAATTTGACCTTAATAAAGATAATTCTCCTCAAACTTATGGAATTGGAATAAAAGAACTTTGGGAAGTTTCACCAGAGAATAGTAAACCTGGAAGTATTGTGCACACAACTGGGTGGCCCTTAAAAACAGACACTTATGGAGGTTCATTTCTATATCATTTAGATAATAACAAGGTGTCAATTGGTTTTGTAATTGGCTTAGATTACAAAAATCCTTATCTATCTCCATATATGGAATTTCAACGTTTTAAGCACCATCCTGAAATAAAAAAAATTCTTCAGGGTGGAAGAAGAATAAATTACGGGGCAAGAGCTCTTAATGAAGGCGGTATTCAATCTTTACCAAAATTAACTTTCCCAGGGGGGATGCTAACTGGATGTGAAGCTGGATTTCTTAATGTTCCTAAAATAAAAGGAACTCACCTTGCAATGAAATCAGGAATGATTGCCGCTGATGCAATATTTGAAAATATCGGGAAAAAAGAAGAAGTAGAAAGTTACCAAAGCTTAATTAAAAAAAGTTGGTTGTGGTCAGAATTATATAGTGTCAGAAATATCAGACCGTCATTTAAGTGGGGTTTCTGGAAAGCAATAGCCTATAGTGCTATAGACACATACATATTTAGAGGTAAAGCTCCTTGGACTTTAGATCATCATGGAACAGATCATCAAAGTCTTGAGAATAAAAACAAACATGAACAAATCAATTATCCAAAACCTGATAATATTATTAGTTTTGATAGATTAACCAATGTATCTTTTTCAGGAACTAACCACGAAGAAAATCAACCATGTCATCTTACTCTTAAAAATGAAGAGGTTCCCATAAACATAAACCTAGAACTTTATGACAACCCAGAGACAAGATATTGTCCAGCGGGCGTATATGAAATTGTTATGAGTGACAATAAACCTAAATTACAGATTAATGCTCAAAATTGTGTTCACTGCAAGACTTGTGATATTAAAGACCCAACTCAAAATATTAACTGGGTCACTCCTCAGGGTGGTGGTGGACCTAATTACCAGGGTATGTAATTTTATCAAAATTATTTTATTAGACATAAATAAGCACTTTAAGTTAACATGATAAGTAATTCGGGGTGTTTAGTTTGAACCAGTCAGTCATAGGTATTTTGTGGATGGTAGTAACTACAATTTTATTTGTAGGAGTAACTGCTACTGTAAGATATTTGGAAGGTGAAGTGCCCGCTCCTCAAGCAGCTTTCCTTAGATATGCAATTGGTACACTGCTTTTAACACCATCGTTAATATCCCTTGCTAAATTTAGACCTGAAAAACCACTGCTTCAAAAGTTTGTTTTAAGAGGCTTAGTTCACTCAATAGGAGTAACTTTATGGTTTTACGCTATGTCTGTTATGCCAGTAGCAGAAGTAACTGCAATTGGTTTTTTAACTTATATTTTTGTTTCAATTGGTGCATGTATTTTTTTAAAAGAAAGGCTACATAAACATAGATTAACAGCCATTTTATTTTCTTTTGTTGGAGCTATGATTATATTAAGGCCCGGTTTTAAAATAATTGAAAATGGTCAGATAGGAATGCTAATGGCAACTGTAGTATTTACAGCTTCTTATTTAATAGCAAAGATGGTTTCTAAGGAACGCTCTTCATCTGAAATTGTTGCTATGTTATCTATATTTACTACTATTTTTCTAATACCTACGGCTATTTACAGTTGGGAACCTCTGTCACTTAAAGCCATTTTGATTTTAACATTTACTGCTTTAATTGCTACTCTTGGCCATATAACAATGACAAAAGCTATAAAAGCGGCCCCTATGGTAGTTACACAACCTATTTTATTTCTCCAACTTGTTTGGGCTTCAATTGTTGGTTTGTTTATATTCAGTGAAAAATTTGACCCCTTTGTAATTCTCGGTGGAACTATAATTATGATATGTGTTTGTTATGTGTCTTACAGGGAACATAAATTGGGTAAAAAAATAACTAGTGATGCTCTAGAAAAGGTAATTTAACGTAATTAATAGTATTGCTCCTATAAACGTTAAACAACCAGTGGCAAAAAGATTTGGCCCTAAAACTAATTTTGAAATATGTAGTCTAAAATTTTCTGCAGTAGTCAGTACAGATAATGATGTAAAACTAGTAGCTGTACCGGCACACCACCCAATCAAATGAGCCTGCATCAAAAATGCAGCTTCCCATAATGATAATAGTGGTCCAAATAAAGATAAAATTGGAGCAGATGTAATTATAGGATGTATACCTATTAAACCAAAGATCCATACTATTAGGGGAAGAAGAATTATCATTGCCCAAAAAGGAAAATTATTTCCTATATTATTTGACATAAAATTTTGAATCTCAACAGAACCGCTCAAAATAGATCCTAAAAACATTGAAACTGATATCAATAACATCTCATCACCAGATTTTAATATTAAGTTATTCAAATTACTTATTATTGATTTAATAGTTTCGGGTCTTCTCAACATCTGAACGATAACTAAAATTGGTATAACGATCACTATTGCGTTTAAAGCTGTCTTATCAAAAATTTGACCAACTGCTAATACAGATATAGATAAGATTAAAAGTCTAGGGAAAATTGGCTTTACACAGGAAATAGCTTCAATAAGATAATTTAAGGTAAACTTACCAATTAAAAACCTCATGCTTATTAAATTAAATAACAATGCTACAAGCAATCCAAAAATAATTCCCAACCATGCAGATTGACTAGGTAGATATAGTTGTCCAACAGCAAAACTAACGAAAAAGGGTGACCATAAAACTGCTGTATTCATTCCTCTGATAGCTGCTTCTCCCGATGATTGTCTCATTTTATATTTTGCATTTTTGGGAATTACTGAAGATAAGAGAGGAAATGTACCAATGTTTATTACACCACCAAGAACATGAGATGTGACCTGAATACCAGATAAAATTTTAGTTGAAACTAAATTAGAAAGAAGGTTTTGTGTTTTCGCCACAGAAGGCATTGTTATTGCGGTTGATCTAAGTAACCATAAGCTAGGTAGAAAAGCTGAAAAAATGATAAAAAAATTACCTGCCTTCCAAAAACTTTCTTCACTTGGTAGGTCTTTTAAAATTAAATATGTTGCAGAAAATAAAACACATATGATTATCTTTGTAGTGAACCTAGAAAAAATGAACATTATTAACAATAGTAATGCATATACTACTATTATAAAAAAATTATAATTTATTCCAAAGTTGAAACCGTAGACAATTGGTAAAACAGCTAACCAACAAAAACTTGTTAAGATCAATTTTATTATCATAAGTTATTTATTTCTTTAGAGTAATTTCTTTTCCAAGAACGCTTGGAAATATACCGTTTTTGTGGGTATCTTTTAATTTTATGAGCCTTTTATAGGCCCAAGATGGATAGTTTTCAGTTTTTCGGATCTTGAGATTAACATTTATTAAAACTTTCTCAGCTACAGCAATAACCTTATCTTTATTTTGAGAAAAGATATCTAGGCATAAATGCATCCTCTTTTCATCAAAGTCTACGACTAATAACCTTACGTTAAATTTTTCATCTAAACTCATTTCATTAAGGTAATGATAATGTGCTTGAAGAACAAAAGGTCCTTGTTTGTTTTCCAATGCATGAGTTTCTCCAATACCAAGAGTATCTTCAAGAAATATATCTAAAGATTTATCAAAAGCTAAGGTATAAAAAGCAACATTCATATGTCCATTGTAATCTATCCAATCCTCAATAACTTGTTTTTCAGGGAGAATTATTGGAGTATCATATGGACCGTCATATCCTTTATTATTTATTATTTTTTTAACCAATTTATAATATTCTTTAAGCTATTTTTTGGACAAGATCTTTGTTGCCTCTTCAATTCCCTTTATATTTAATGGAACCATCTTGTTAGAGAAAATTTCTTTTATAATATTTGTTGATTGTGAGTAATTCCAATGTTGTTCTTGGGTTGGATTTATCCAAACATTTGAAGGCCATTGTGCAATAGCTCTTTCTAACCAAACTTGTCCTGCTTCTTGATTAAAATGTTCATTTGCTCCCCCTTCAACTAAAATCTCATAAGGACTCATAGAAGCGTCACCAACAAAGATACATTTATACTCTTTTCCATAAGTTCTAAAAATTTCTCTTGTAGAAAATTGTTCTTTCCATCTTCTAGAATTATTTTTCCAAACACCTTCATAAAGACAATTATGGAAATAGAAGAATTTCAGATTTTTAAATACATTTTTTGCTGCTGAAAATAAATTTTCTACTTGCCTTATATAATCATCCATTGACCCACCAACATCTAAAAAAAGAAGTATTTTTATAGAATTTTCTCTTTCTTGTCTTGTTTTAACATCTAGGTAACCATTTTTGGCAGAATGTGTTATGGTTTCGTCAAGATCGAGTTCTTCTTCAACTCCTGTTCTTGCCCACTGTCTTAATCTTTTTAAAGCAACTTGCATCCCTCTTGTATCTAATTCTCTTGTGTCATCAAAATCCCTAAATATACGCTTATCCCATACCTTAACAGCTTTTCCTTGTCCCCTTCTATCTTGACCAATTCTTATTCCTTCAGGATTATAACCATATGCCCCAAAAGGTGATTTTCCAGCAGTGCCTATCCATTTATTTCCACCTTGATGGCGTTTTTCCTGTTCTTTCAGTCTTTGTTCAAGAGTTTTCATTAATTCATCAAAGCCACCCAAAGCCTTTATGTCTTCCATTTCTTGTTTTGAAAAATGCTTATCCAACATCTTTTGCACCCATTCTTTAGGCACATTTAAGTGATCAAGAATATCATCTAATTTAATAGACTCTATCCCTTTAAAATATTGACCAAATATTACATCAAATCTATCTATCAACCTCTCATCTTTGATTAAACTAGTCCGTGCTAAATAATAAAATTTATTTATATCATACTCTATAAAGTCTAATTTTATAGATTCTAAAAATGTAAAAAATTCATTAAGAGAGACTGGTATTCTGGCGTTTTTTAATTTAAAAAAAAATTCCAAAAACATATTTTTAACGATTTCCTCTAGCCATAAAGGCGAGCCTTTCAAACAAATGAATGTCCTGTTCATTTTTTAGTAGAGCACCATGAAGTTTTGGCAGTAAATCTTTTCCGTCACTTTTTAAATCTAAAGGATTAATATCCTCAATCAAAAGAAGCTTTATCCAATCAAGAGCCTCTGAAGTCGAAGGTTTCTTTTTTAATCCGGGGACATCTCTAATTTCAAAGAATCTATTTAAAGCGTTCTGTAACAATGATTTTTTAATTTCAGGAAAGTGAACGTTCACAATTTTCTTTAGTGTTTCTATATCAGGAAATTGAATATAATGAAAAAAACATCTTCGAAGAAATGCCTCTGGTAATTCTTTTTCATTATTAGAAGTAATAATTACTATAGGTCTTTTGTTAGCTTTAATTATTTGATTTGTTTCATAAACATAAAACTCCATTTTATCTAATTCTTGTAAAAGATCATTTGGAAATTCAATGTCAGCCTTGTCTATTTCATCAATTAGCAGTACAGATCTTTCTTTGGACTCAAAAGCATTCCAAATTTTTCCTTTTTTAATATAATTTCCAATATCTTCAATTTTCTTATCGCCAAGTTGACTATCTCTTAATCTACTTACAGCATCGTATTCATATAACCCTTGCTGAGCTTTAGTGGTTGATTTAATATTCCACTCTATAATACATAAACCAAGACTTTCAGAAATTTGTCTAGCTAGTTCTGTTTTACCTGTACCAGGTTCTCCTTTTATTAAAAGAGGTTTTTCAAGTGTAATTGCTGCATTAACAGCTATGTTTAAATCATCAGTAGATATATAGTTTCTTGTTCCTTCAAATTTCATAGAATTAAAATCTCCTAAAGCTATATTCAAGTATTAAATTTTATTTTTCACAGCTTTTATGTATTCGGGACTAACTTCACAACAACCTCCAATTATTGAAGCATTATTTTTAATAAAGCTCAATATATCTTCAACAAACTTGTCTAAACTAAAATCTTTTCTTTTGTTTAGTATTGACACATCATTTGTTTCGTTTAAAAAATTTACAGTTTCAAAACCATTTGGCAGTGCACCAAAGGGTTTTGAAAACTTCCTCATTATTTCGATTGATTTGTGAATAGCTTCAGGTGGAGCGCAATTTATAAGAAAAGAATCAACTGGAGAGTTATCAAATTCTTTTAAAACATCTTCTAGTTTTTCTCCAGATCTTAGTAATTCACCATCTTCTTCTTTTACACAAAAACTTAGCCAAACTTTTTTGTCAGAATTTAGTGCTATCTCAGTAACTATGTGAGCTTCTTCTAAAGAGCAAACAGTTTCACAACAAAAAATATCAATAAATGGTTCTTGAAGGTCAACAATCCTTTTATAGGTGTCTTTTGCATCTTCCTTTTCCAGTCCTATAGACGTTTTGTAACTCATTACTAGAGGAGGAAGACAACCTAATAATTTTATTTTCTTATCTGATTTAGATAAGTTGATTGCTTCAGTAGCAGCCCTAATAGCACTATTTTGCAGAGTTACAAACATATCTTCTAAATTATGTCTTTTTAACTTTTGAGGTGTAATACTGTAAGAATTTAATGTTATTGCTTCGGCACCTGATTGTATAAAATCTTTATGAAGATCAACAACCAAATCATAGTTATCTAACATAACCCTTGCTCCCCAAAGACCGTCAGGTTTGATTTTAGATCTATGAATTAATTCTTGCCCCATTCCTCCATCTATTAAAAAAATATTATTTTTATTCATAATTTTGCTACTTATTTTCTTTCTTTTTTACTTTTATTAAAAAAATCAATGGAATTGATAAAAAACCAACCCATGCATAAAGTTTAAATGCATCTATATATCCAATCATTAAACTTTGTCTATTTAATTCGTTAGTTAACTTTGCAATATTTAAATTATCAAGTGTGTTTATTATATCGTTAAAATTTATCCCTTGATTCCATAATGAAACCATAGCTCCCATTTCTTCAAAATTAATTTGACCCATATGAAGTACTACGGCAACACTTACTGAAATAAAAAAACTAGATCCTATATTTCTTATTAAGTGAAACATAGCAGTTGCCTCACCATGAAATTTATTTGATAAAGTTGCAAAACATATAACACTTACTGGCGGCCAAGTCAGCCCAACACCAAGACCTTGAACTAAACTAGCCCATGCTATATTTGAAAAAGTCATATTAATATCAAATGTGGACATGTACAGACCTGAAACTGCTTGTATACCAAAACCAAAAAATATAATAATCCTAGGATCTATGCGACTAGTTATAGCTATTATCGCAAAACCAATGAAGGTTCCTATCCCTCTAATACCTAGTATAATTCCTATAACCGATTGTGGATACCCCCTCAATTCTTGAAGTAAAGGTGGAAAAATTACCATTGGTACAAAGTTTAACATACCAAAGAAAAATATAAGAATTAAACCGACAGTATAATTTCTATCTTTGAATATACTTAAATTTATAAATGGCTTTTTTGTTGTCAGGCTATGAGTGATAAAAATATAAAAGCCAATAATTGCCACTCCAAATTCAATTATAGTCTCAGTACTATCAAACCAACTATTTCTCTCTCCTCTATCAAACATTATTTGCAAAGCGGCAACGCTACATGCCAAAGCTAAAAAACCAATCCAGTCTAGAGAAAGTCCTCCTTGGACTGGTTTTTTAGGAACAATAATCATAACTGCAAATAACGCACAAAAACCAAATGGGACTAAGGTGTAGAAAATCCATCGCCAATTTAGTAATTCTCCTAAATAACCTCCAATAGTTGGAGCAATTACTGGTCCCAAAATAGTACCCATTCCCCAAACAGCCATTGCAAGCGAAATTTGTCTTTTTGGAAATGCTGCTAGAACTAAAGTTTGTGAAAGAGGAGGTAGAGGAGCCCCAAAAACTCCTTGTGCAACTCTAAAGAAAACTATTTCTTCAAGAGAATTGGACATTCCACAGAATATCGAGGATATTATAAAACCAAGAACGCTGAAAATAAGTATGGTCCGAATTTGCACTCTAGATGAAAGCCATCCTGAAAAGGGAGTAAAGATAGCTGTGGCAACAATATTACCAGTAACAACCCAAGAAATTTGATCTTGAGTGGCTCCCATTGCTCCTCTCATATCAGATAATGCGATTGAGGCAATTGTTACGTTCATAGCATATAGCATAGTTACAAAGGTTGCAGTGGCTAAAATAAACCATTTAAATGATGAATTTGTTTCTGATATTAAAGGTTTCAATTAAAACTCAAAACATTTTAAAAAAACTAGAAAAAGGTCTAATTAATAGAGGTACTTCACTTTCGTATTTAGTATCAATTGTAACAGAAACTGACATCCCAACACGAAGATTTTTATTAATATTTGTTTCTTTTGTTCTTTTTTTATTCAAATCAGATATAGACAACCTTACAGGTATTCTTTGAACAACTTTAACCCAGTTTCCAGAAGAATTTTGTGGCGGTAGAATTGAAAACTCTGCCCCAGTGGCAGGACTTATGCTTTCAACTTGAGCATTCCATTTGCTATTAGGAAATGAGTCAGGAGTAAACAATGCTGATTGACCGACTTTTATGTTAGTTAAATCTGTTTCTTTTAAATTAGCTTCTAACCAAGCTTTTTTTTCGTCAACTATAGCAAAAAGAATTTTACCAACATCTATATATTCCCCTTCTTCAAGGTTCATTTGTGCGATTATTCCATCTTGTTCAGCGAAAACAGTAGATTTATTTATATCAAACTTTATTTGGTTAAACTTACTTAATTGCTTTAAGTAAAGAGGATGCTCTTTAGTTTTGATATTTTTATCATTAAGTAATGTTGTTAATATCGTTTTAGCTTTTTGTTTTGCTAATTCAAGTTCACTTTTAGCTATGTTATACTCATAAGTTACTTCTTCAATTTTACTATTTATTTTAATACTTTTTAGAGATTTAAGAGCTGTGTTGTATAAATATTCTGTCCTTTCTATATCCGTGTTAATTTTAGATGAATTTAACTCCTCAAAGGCCAGATTGTATAAATGTTTAACCTCCTGCAATTTGCTTTTTAGTCCAACACCTTTGTCCACTAATAATTTAATTCTATCTAGCTCAATCTTTTTAAATTTTAATTTTTCCTCTGCTAACTTTATATTGACTTTATAAGAACGCTTTAAACGTTTTAGATCTGTATAATAAAAATTTACCTTTTCTTGCGCTAATTCAGTATCTACTTTTAATATATTTTTTATACGATTAATCTCAGATGAAAAATAAACAATTTTTTCATTAGCTAAATTTATTTGTTGCTGGGCTTCTTTATATTTAGCTTTAATATTTTCTATTTCCTGAAACGTATTGCTCAAAATTTCTTTCTGTTCAGCAAGATCCAAATTTAATTTGGCAACATCAATTCTGAAAAGTTTTTCACCTTTTGAAATTTTCTGGTTATTTTCAATATATACCTTATTAATTCTTCCAGAAATCTCTGACTGAATAGAAACTATTGGTGCTTTGATATATGCGTTTTCAGTATTTATATATCTTCCTAAAGAATAAAAATACCCTAAAGTAAATAAGATAATTAATGAAGGAAACAAAACTAGTAATATAAATCTTTTGATATTGTTTGTATTTCCAGAATTGTTTTTGTTTTCTATTTTGTTTTCCATTTAAGCTTTTTTTCCTCAAATTATATCTTAGAAGTTAAATCTTGTTTTAAGATTTGAAGTATATCTTTTAATTTATTAAGCTCTTTATCCGTTAATATAGATAATGATTCACTTCTGTATTCTGCAGCTTTGTCTCTCATAGAGGATATAAGTGGTTTAATACTTTCAGATAAATAAATATTTTTTGTACGACGGTCTTTGCTTTCATTTTTTCTTATTACCCACCCTTTTTTTTCCATACGGTCTAAAAGTCTACTTAATGGTGCCTTTTCCATATCCATTAGAATTCCAAGTTCTGATTGATTGATACCGTCTTTAAAAAATAAGTAAGTTAACAACCACCACTGAGACCTAGTAAGTCCAATTGAAGCCATTTGACGGTCATACAGAACTCTAAGTAATCGAGCAACATCATGAATTAACAAACCAATATTTTCTTCAAATATTTCTTTCAAAACTTAACCTTTTAAAATCTAGTTTCCTAGTAAACCATTTAGTTAATATATTTACTAATATAAAAAAAGGCAAAATTTATTTTAATATGTTTTGTCTAAATTTTATTTTGGCTTGAGATGCGTTCCAATTTCTAGAATATTGAGGGGGTCTTAATTGATTAACCTTTAGAAGTATAAAAGTAGGTCCATTAAAATCATCATTAACTAAAGTTGTTCCTTTTAACAAGTCATCTTCATCATTTATAGTTAAAGTATTAGAAATACCACATCCTTGTGCAACAACATCTAAATCAACACCCAATCCAGTATGTGACTTTTGACCACCCGTCTCTAAATATAATGCATTGTCTACACAAATTATAATGAGGTTATTTGGTTTCATCGTAGCAACGGTTGCTAAAGAGCCCATAGACATTAGAACGTCACCATCGCCTGAGACACAAAGAATTGTATCATTAGGCCTTGCCAAAGCTAAACCTAAGGAAGTTGGAATAGCGCCTCCCATCGCTCCTCCGAACAAGAAAGTATTAGGGCTTTCTTTAGTTAAAAATCCAATATCTTTTGCAGGCCCAGCTAACCCTGAAATTATGAGAAATCTATCAGTATCACCTAATAATTTTGGAATTGCTTTTTTTCTATCTAATGAATTCATATTTAATTTTTTTACCTAAAAAGCTTTAGCTCCTATTAATTTTTGAGACAGCAAAACTGCAACTGATCTCTCAGATTTAAAAACCATAGTCAGAGCAGCTTTTATAGTTTTTTCAACATCATATTCATTATCAATTTTTAGACAATTTATTCCTATTGAATTTAATGCTGGGACTACAGCCTGACCCATAGCATATTGCCAAGGATTACCTTCCCCAAACTCTCCCCTCATTGTTACAATTGTGAAAAAAGGGAATTGTCCATGATTAATTAATGACAATTGATTAATACAATTTCCAACTCCACTACTTTGCATCAACAAAACTGACTTCAAACCACCTAGATAAGATCCTGCTGCAATACCAATTCCTTCTTCTTCAGAAGTAAGAGGAACTGCTGTAATCGAGTTATCTTCAATAGCATTATTTATTAATATTTTATGACCAGCATCTGGTACATAACTAAATATTTTAATATCTTCATTTTTTAATATTTTGAAAAGATTGTTTTGCCATTTCATTTTTAATATTTTCTTAACTTAATAACTCAAACTCACTTTTCTTATTTAAAATTTATTTATGTCATAAGTAAATATAAATTTAGTTTTGATATACCCTAGCTGCACTAAATTTTAACTCAGGTATTTTTCCTATAGGATCTAAGTCTGAATTGGTTAGAATATTTGCAGCAGCCTCTTTAAAACAAAAAGGTAAAAATATCATACCAGGAAGAAGATCGTCATCGTGTCTTATTTTAATACTAATTTTACCTCGTCTAGTTTCAATTGTAACTGATTTATTTAAATCAAGATTATAAAAATTAGTATCAACTTCATTCATAAAAATTATAGGATCTGGTTCAAGTTCGTTTAATACTAAAGCTCTTCTTGTCATTGTTCCTGTATGCCAATGTTCTAATAATCTTCCTGTAGATAAAATTAATGGAAAGTCCCTGTTCAATTCATCATTTGGCTTACTTAAATTTACGGGGATGATTTGAGCTAAATTATTAGAGGTTGGAAAACCGTCAGTAAATATAATATCTTCTCCTGGAATTAATTCATTCTTAACAGGATAAGTAACATGATTATCTTTTTCTAATCGTTCCCAAGAAATATTGTCTAGTGATGGCATAACTAATTTCATTTCATCAAAAATGTCTTTAGGAGATTTATAACTCCAACCTAACCCCATTCTTTTTGCGATTTCCTGAATAATCCACCAATCTTGTCTAACTTCATTTGGTGGCTCTACCACTGCCCTACCTATTTGAATTTGTCTGTTAGTATTAGTATATGTTCCAGTTTTCTCAGCGTGAGCAGATGCAGGTAATATTACGTCTGCATTCCAAGCAGTCTCTGTCATAAAAATATCTTGCACAACTAAGTGCTCTAATCTAGCAAGTGCTTTTCTTGTATGGATTTGATCTGGATCTGACATAGCAGGATTTTCACCTTGAACGTATAAACCTTTAATTTTTCCCAAAGAGATTTCTTTAACAATTTCAACTACGGTTTTGCCTTCATTAGGATCTAAATTAGTATCCCAAAAACTTTCCATTTTTGATTTATTTGTTTGTTTATTTACAGAATAATAATCAGGATAAGCCATAGGTATAAGACCTGCATCTGAAGCTCCCTGGACATTATTTTGTCCTCTCAACGGGTGAAGTCCTGTTCCTGGTTTACCAAGATGTCCTGTTATTAAAGCTAAGTTTATCAATGAAAATGCATTCTGCGTTCCATGGACATGTTGTGAAATACCCATGCCCCAAAAAATAATAGATGATTTTGATTTTGCATATATTCTTGCAACATCTCTAATTATATCTTGATTAATTCCACATAAATTCTCCATCATAATAGGGTTAAATTTCTCAATTTCTTTTTCTAAAAGAGTAAATCCCTCAGTATGATTTTTGATATAATCTTCGTTAATTAAATTTTCCTTTATTATTGTATGTATAATAGCATTCAGTAATGCTAAATCCTGTCCTGGATTAAATTGTAAATGATGGGTTGCATATCTAGATAAGTTTTGTCTTCTGGGGTCCATTATAATTAATTTTGAACCATTTTTAACAGCTTGTTTAAAATAAGAGGCTGCAACAGGATGATTTTGCTCTGGTCTTGCACCTATTAAAATTATGCATTCAGCATCCTTTACTGCAGTAAATGGTGCCGTTACAGCAGCAGATCCTACTGATTGTAGCAATGCAGCGACAGATGATGCATGACAAAGACGAGTACAATGATCTACATTGTTTGTTTGAAAACCAGTTCTTATTAATTTTTGAAATATATAAGCTTCTTCATTCGATCCTTTTGCAGAACCAAAACCAGCTAATGCGTTTTCATTATTTTTTAAAATTTTAGTAAAATTGTGTGATGCTTGATTAAGAGCTTCGTCCCATGAAGCTTTTCTAAAATATTTATAAATATTTTTATCGTCAATAGATAAATCCCATGACTTTGTTTTTTGACTTATTCTAATAAGAGGTTCTTTTAGTCTAACTGGACTACTTATATAGTCATATCCAAAACGACCTTTAATACACAATCGGTTTTCATTTGCTGGGCCTTCGTAGCCATCGACTGACATTATGGAATTATCTTTAACACTTACCAATGTTTGACAACCAACACCGCAAAATGGACATAAACTCTTAATTTTTTTGTCAGGATAAACTGTTTGATTATTATCGTCATTAATTAAAGAAGTTTCAATAAGAGCACCCGTTGGACAAGCTTGGACACATTCTCCACAGCCTACACAACTACTTTCTCCCATTAGAGAGTTTGTATCAAATACGGGATAACTATTTGCTCCTCTTCCAGACATGCCTAATACATCATTTACTTGAACATCTCTACATGCCCTAATACACAAACCGCACTGTATACACGCGTCTAAGGCAACTGTCATGGCAGGATGACTGTTATCAGTCTTAGGGACTGTGTCAGAGTTTTTAGGAGTAAATCTAGAGGAGGTAATTTGCTTTATGTTAAGCATATTCCAAAAGTGATCTTCTTGATATGTTTTCTGTTTTATTTTAGGTTGATCAGTTAAAAGTAATTCTAAAACTAATTTTTGGGATTTTTCTACTTTTGGGTTGTTAGTAAAAACTTCCATTCCATCTATAGGCTTTCTTATACAAGATGCGGTTAATGCTTTTTCTCCCTTAACTTCTACAACACAGGCTCTACAATTACCATCGGGTTTATACCCAGTTTTGCCACTATGACAAAGATGAGGGATAATTTTACCGTATCTTTTAGAAACGTCCCATATTGTCTCATTGTTATTGGCAATCACAGGCTCACCATTCAGAAAAAAAGATACTTTTTCAGCCATTACTTTTAATCTCTTCACTAAAATACATGATACTTGACTTTATTGGATTAGTTGCCGCCTGACCCAAACCACATATAGAAGAACTTTCCATAACCTCACACAGATCTTCTAAAAGAGAAATATCCCAATCACTTGTTTCCATAATTGACACTGCCTTTTCACAGCCAACCCTGCAAGG
The DNA here is from genome assembly GCA_003279355.1 of SAR116 cluster bacterium AG-335-N04. Classification (GTDB taxonomy): domain Bacteria; phylum Pseudomonadota; class Alphaproteobacteria; order Puniceispirillales; family Marisalimonadaceae; genus Marisalimonas. The sequence continues at coordinate 7,956 of QBZS01000004.1, read as the reverse complement.
TGTACATTGACCGCAACTTTCTGATTTAAAAAATTCAATCATATTTAAAGCAACATCCCTAATTTTATCTTTATCAGATAAAACAACTACAGCAGCAGAGCCTATGAAAGTATTAAATTCATTTAATGTGTCAAAATCTAATGGGACGTTACATATAGAAGCTGGTAAAAGGCCTGAGGATGCTCCTCCAGGTTGATAAGCTTTAAATTTGTGTCCCTCAACCATTCCACCTGAAACTTCTATTATATCTAATATTGTGGAACCAGAGGGTAACAAATATAATCCTGGGTTTTTTACTCGACCAGATACCGAAAAACTCCGTAGACCCATTCTATTATTTTTTTTGACTTTTGTAAAAATCTGGGGCCCTTCCCTTATTATTTTTGCCACCCAATAAAGTGTTTCAACATTATGAACTAAAGTAGGTTTACCAAATATCCCTGACTGTCCGACATAAGGTGGTCTGTGCCTAGGTAAACCTCTTTTACCTTCTATGCTCTCTATCATAGCGCTTTCTTCACCACAAATGTAAGCTCCAGCACCCCTTCTAAGATCAAAGAACCCAAATGAAATAATTTTGGCTTCTTCAAGTTTTCTAATTTCTTTTTTCAAAATATATAAAATTGCTGGATATTCGTCTCTTATATAAATGAAACATTTTACAGCCGATACTGCAATTGACGCCATTAAAGCACCTTCTAGAAACATGTGAGGTTCGGTTTCTAGATAATACTTGTCTTTAAAAGTTCCTGGTTCACCCTCGTCACCATTAACTGCTAAATATCTTGGACCAGTTTCTTTTGAAACAAGCTCCCATTTTTTAGCAGTTCTAAACCCTGCTCCTCCTAAACCTCTTAAATCTGCCTCTACAATATTTTCATACCAATTTTCTTTACCAGCTTTGATCTTGATAGTTTGTTCGTATCCACCTTTTTTGATATAGTTTTCAAAAGTTTCATAATTAGGTATGTCTGGTTTACTTCTATTGTTTTTTATAGCTTGATCAACTTTTTCTAAATTTGCATTTTCAATATGATAATGACCAATTTCTAAAACTGGGGCATAACTACATCTTCCCATACATGGGGCTCTAAGAACTCTTAAATCTTGTCCTTGGTATTTTTTGGTTAAATCATTTTCTAATTTTTTAGATCCAAATAACTCACAAGAGAGGGAGTTACAAACTCTTATAGTAGTTTTAGGTGGAGTTAATTCTCCATCTTTAACTATATCAAAATGTGCATAAAATGAAGCGACTTCATAAACTTCAACACTACTTATGTTAAGTAATTTAGCTAGTGAAATAAGGTTTTTTTCTGATAAAAATCCAAAATAGTCTTGAATTAGATGCAAATGTTCAATTAATAAGTCTCGCCTCAATTCTAATGGAGATAGTAAATTCTTAAGAAATGAAATATCATGCGATAAATTGTGATTTTTAAGGAAATTGTTTGATTTATTTTTTTTCATTTATTAATTAACCTAAGTAATATCTATAATACACTGATCATAATATCTTACAATCTGTTGTGCCTTCAACTTTATTTCTTCAATTAACATACCAGGTTTATAAAGGTTTGAACCTAGACCAAAAGCTGTAATATTAACTTGCAACCAACTTTTGAATTTACTTTCATCAATGCCACCAACTGCAATTGAAACAATATTTTTTGGAAGGACCGCAGATAAGGCTTTAAAACTATCTTCTTTTAATAATGAGGCTGGAAAAAACTTTAACCCATCAGCACCAGCATCCAAAGCATCAAAACATTCTGATGCTGTGAAAACTCCAGGGAAACTTAGCATGTTTAGTTCTTTCGTTTTTCGTATAACTAAAGTATTCAAATTAGGAGAAACTATAATTTTTCCTCCTATTTCAGCCACTCGATAAACCTCATTTTCCTTTAAGACTGTTCCTGCTCCAAAAATACCATGTTCCCCATGGAATTTTACCATTCTTTCTATTGTTTCATAGGGTTTTGGTGAGTTAAGAGGAACTTCTATCATACTTATTCCAGCTTCAATTAATACATCTGAAACACTTTCGGCTTCAAGAGGAGATATACCTCTTAAAATAGCGATTAACGGTCTTCTGGATTTAAAAATATTCTTTTTAGAACTCAAAATTTTCTCTTAATTAAGTTTATCTTTAAAATGCTGTAAACCTTTTAATACCATGTCTTCAGAGTTAAATTTTTGTATTGAAGAAACTTTTTTTATCAATACATTTTCATATAACTCAATCAAATCGATATTTCCTATTAAAACTATATCATTATTTTTCCAAAACTCTAAACTACCTATCAATTCCATAGCCAGCAAATATCCTGATAGTCTAGATCTATAAATAATTGGTCCTTTGGAATTAATAAGATCATCCGCTCTAAGTTGAAATAATGCGTTAGCAAAAAGTTCTGGTTTATTGATTATTTTATTTGCTGAATTTAAAATCTCTGCTTTGTCTAAATTATCGGATATCAGACTATGGCTTAAGACAGAATTCTTAGAAATTATTTCAAATAGCTCCCCTGTCATAAACGTTCTAAATTTTTCCAGACTGTTTTTGTTGATTTTGATCCATTTGCTATGGGTTCCTGGCAAACAAATAGAGCCTTTGAAGTTATTATTATTGGTGAGAAATCCAGCAATCTGTGTTTCTTCTCCACGCATAACATCTGGAGGATTATTCTGTGAGATTCCAGAAAATATTTTTAAAGAAATTCTATTATCAAATAAAATAGGTGAAATGTAACTAATATTATTTAATTTACATGGAGCTTTTTCATACGGGGCTTCAATCCATCCTTGACGGGCACCTAACATGCCACTTGCCAAAACATCAATTTGTTTATCTTTAATTAACCATTTTTCAATTAAATTTATAAAGGTATTTTCAAAATTGTTGTCTTTTACGAACTTCATACCATCATTTGTCTCAATAGTATCTGAAACAACATCGTCTTTTATTAAATAAGCACGAAAAGAACTCGTTCCCCAATCAACGGCAATCCATGTTTCCAAAATAATACCTTTAAAATTGAAAAAATTTAAATATTCAACATAGTTAAATCTTCAAAACTATATGATCAGATTTCTCAAATTATTCATAGCTCTTAGTCTTTCCAAGATGCAAATAAGAACAAACTTTACTAAAATATCCTCTTTTTCAAAATAATCCTTAATAAAATCGACCGGTACTACATGTAAAGTAGATTTTCCAACTGACTTTGCTGTTGCAGTTCTTGGCCGATCAGTAAACACAGCCATTTCACCAAAGGAATCACCGGGGTGAAACGAAGTAATAACTTTGTCTAGTTTTGATATAAGTTTAACTTGACCTGTTTCAACGTAAAAAAAGAATTTAGGCTTCTGATTTCTCATAAAAATAGTTTCATTGTCACTATAATCTTTTATAGGGAACTTAACTTCTTGCTTAGATAAAAAGCCATCATCAATTAGATGGTAGGTTTTGCTCTTATTATTTTTAAAAATTCTATCTAGAGAATATTTTATGATACCGCGAGTTAAAGATGAAGAGGTCGCGAAAGCTTTACGCAAATTTGAACTATTAAAAGCAAAAACTTTAACGTCTTCTTTTAAAATGTAATTTAGTTCGTATGGCCTTGAAATTAACGCCTCGGCAAAACCAATTGGAGATCCTGGGTTTAAAGTAGAAGTTTTACCTTGTTTATCTCTAGCTAAAACAGAGCCCTCTTTAATAATGAAACATTCTTCATAATCTTTATTTTTTAAAATATGTTCTTTTTTAAGTTCATGAACCTTATATTCATTTCTAAGTAAAGGAATATATTTAGTTAAAACAATATTTTTCTTTTCCTCTTTTTCCAATGCATCCCCCAATACAAATTAAATATTCATATAATTAAAGGAAATAATAAAAAAAATCTATCGTAAGTTTTTCAAAATGTATATTTAAATTCCACGAAATAGAAATTAAGCCGCTGGACTTGAAATTTTAATTTCAGATGAAGTAGCCTCTGCCTCGTAATTATAAACAAAAACACCCGCATATTGATTTTCTTTAAATACAAATGTTTGTTTTAATTCTTTTATGAAAGCATCAGATTCTGTTTCATATTTTTTTAATCTATCAATAGTATCAAATTTAATAAAAATTGATAAATCTCCATCTTTACCAATCATTACATTTAAGGATTGAAATTTATACTGACTAATTTTTTTTCCTAAATTATCTGAACAAAAAGAGGCTGCAACCTTGGCTTCAGCAACAGTTCCGAATTTATATTGATAAACTTTAGCAAACATTATATATCTCCTAATTTATCAAGTGCATTATCTATCAACGAGTTGGCTTCATTACCCTCAACTTTAACTTGATTATGAATTCTAGTAACTATATTCATCTTTTCTTGTAATTCATTACCTTTAGAGGATAACATGACCGTCATATTTCTAATTTCACATAAATTAGCATCAATTAGGTTAGTAGCATTTTTTTCAGGTAAATTGAGGCCACTACAAATATCAATAAAGTTTTTATAATCTGAAAGAGTGAAGTCCTTATAATTATCCATAAAGATATCAATTGATTTAGAGATTTTTTGAGATGTTATCTCTTTTTGTTCTGTTTGGGTATCAATCTGAAGCGCTAGTCGAGACACCAATTTTTCTATTAGTTCAATTTTTTCAGGCGATATCTCTTTAACTTCAGAAAAATTATAAATACAAAAGGTACCCATTGCATATCCATCTTTATTTCTTACAGGAAAACCACAGTAGCTATGAACCATTCCACTTGTAACAGCGTCATGATTTTTAAAAATTTCATGCTTGTTTAATTCAAAAACTAATAATGGATTTTTTTCAAGTATCACATATGAACATATACTTGCAGCTTTGTCTGCTTTCCTATGTAATTCTCTCTCGCCAGGTTTACCAATTTCAGAAATCATGCATTGGTTTTTAGAATCATATAAACTAAAACTACCCGCGCTATAACCTGATATATCCTTGGCTATCTCTACATATATATCAAATAAGTATATCTGATCAGTACCAATGATTCCTGTTTTTTCAACTGCTTGAGCTCTTCTCTTTTCATTAATCGGTGTTGGTGCTGGTATCCATTCCATTTTAAATTCCTTAATTTTAAAACAATAATCTTCATGTTAATTTATTTTAAAATTTATTTAAACAAAAAATTCTTTAAAAAAGCAGCCCTAGATGGCTGCTTTTAAAGTGACAAATAAGTTTATTATAGACCAGTCTGAGAAACTAATTTAGTCGTCATATAAGCGTCCAAACCTTCAGGACCACCTTCTGATCCATATCCAGAGTCTTTCACACCTCCAAAAGGTGTATCCACAAGCCCCAAACCATGATGATTAATAGACACTTGTCCACTTTCTATAGATTGACCTAAATCTTGTGCTGTTTTTGCAGAATTTGTGTAAGCATACGCAGCTAAACCATAATTTAGACGATTAGATTCCTCAACAACTTCATCAATAGAACTGAAAGAATTAATAGGAGCTAAAGGACCAAATGGTTCTTCATTCATAATTCTTGCTTCGTTACTGACGTTTGTCATAACAGTTGGCTCAAAGAAGTAACCTTTATTACCCTTTCTCTTACCACCTGTTAAAACTTTTGCACCATTTTCAACAGCATCTGCAACAAAACCTTCTATTGCTGTAAGTCGTCTATCATGGGCAAGCGGACCCATTTTTACGCCCTCGTCTAGACCATTACCTACGTTTAGGGATTCAGCTTGTTTAACAAAACCATCGACAAATTCTTCATACACTGAGTCATGAACTAAAAATCTTGTTGGAGAAATACAAACTTGACCTGCATTCCTAAATTTATTTGCGCTTAAGATTTTTACTGCGGCTTTAACGTCAGCATCCTCACATACAATCGCAGGTGAGTGACCACCAAGCTCCATAGTTACTCTTTTCATATGAGTACCTGCTTGTGAAGCTAATAATTTTCCAACAGCTGTGGATCCTGTAAAAGTAACTTTTCTTACAATTGGATGTGCGATTAAATATTCTGAAATTTCAGCTGGTATACCATAAACTAAATTAATTGATCCTTTTGGCATTCCTGCCTCATCAAAAGCTTTTATTAATTCTGCCACACTAGCCGGCGTCTCTTCAGGTCCTTTTACAATAGCAGTACAACCAGCTGCAAAAGCTGCCGCAACTTTTTTAACCACTTGATTAAGAGGAAAATTCCAGGGTGTGAAGGCCGCTACAACTCCAACTGGCTCTTTAAATACAAATTGATAAACACCTTGAGGAGCTCTTGAAGGAATAATCCTTCCATAGGCCCTTCGTCCTTCTTCAGCATACCAGTCAATTGAATCAGCCGCTCCCATTGTCTCCATCTTTGCCTCAATTAGAGGTTTGCCTTGTTCCATAGTCATCAAAGTAGCAATTTGATCAGCTTTACTACGAACGATATCAGCTGCTTTACGAAGTATTTTTGATCTCTCGTATGCAGAAACATGTTTCCAACTATTAAAAGCACTTTCAGCTGCATTTAAAGCGATATCTAAATCTTCTTTTCTAGCATGAGAGACTTTTCCAATAACTTCTTCAGTTGCTGGGTTGATAATTTCAAGACTCTCTTTTGCTGCTGCTTCTCTCCATTCTCCATTTAGAAAAAGATGGGTATCTGGATAATTAGTTGACATATATAAACTCCCTTAACTTTATTTAAATAATTTAATGATTAATACATTATAGAATTAATTAATGGAATACACTAACTTTCTGCGAGTGCAATTGGAAAATTTTGTTCAAATAAGTCTATATCACTATCTAATCCAACTGTTACTCTTATACATCTGTTTTGGGGATAAGAATACGGCATCCTAACGAATATTCCCTTTTTAATAAGGTTTTCTAATACGCTTTTTGCAAATAATGCATCCTTAAGACAATCTATAGCTATGAAATTCGTGTGTGAGGGAATAAACTTACAATTATTACTTAAAGCTATGTCACTTATTCTGTTTCGGGCAAGTGATGCCTTTTTGATGACTTCACTTATAAAATCATTATCTTCAAGTGCAGCTAAAGCACCCACTTGAGAAACTCTTGACATCCCAAAATGATTTCTTATCTTTTCAAAATTTAAAATTAAATCTTTTTCTCCTATAGCATACCCTACCCTCAATCCTGCCATTCCATAAGCTTTAGAAAAAGTTCTCATTCTAATGATGTTTTTTATGTTTGTTGATATATTAGGAATTAATGCTAGATCTACGAAATCTATATATGCCTCATCTAAACATAACATAGTATTTTCAGGAAGATTTTGAACTAGGGTTTCTATATCTAATGGTTTATTAATTGTACCCATAGGATTATTTGGATTTGAAACATATAGAATTTTTGCTGATGTTTCTCTAACTTTTTTTAATAAATTTTCTAAATCTTCAGTATCATTTTTGAAAGGAACCTTTTGTAATTGACCACCAAAACCTTCAACATGATAATTGAATGTTGGGTAGGCTCCATCGGTGGTTACAACATTATCACCTTTTTCAATTAATAATCTAACTAGGTATCCAAGCAGGCCGTCAATACCTTCACCTACAACAATATTTTCAGGTTCAACCATGTGCTTTTTTGCAAGTGCATGCTTAAGTTCAAAATTTTCAGGGTCTCCATATTTCCATGTTTTAATTATTTCATTTTGCATAGCCAAAGTAGCTTTTAATGAAGGACCAAAAACACTTTCATTAGCCCCAATACGAGCTTTAAAAAGTTGTTTTAAGTTTCTTTCTTGAGCTTCAGGCCCAACAAATGGAACTGAAGAAGGAAGTTTTTCAACTATTTTTGTATATTGAATACTCAATATTTGCTCCATGTTTTATACATATAAATTAATTAGCATAACTTATAAATTATTCAAATTATTGACTTTATATTCTTTTAGATAATTCATTGCTTATTAGAAAAG